>JAILGW010000042.1 GCA_024696365.1 Alphaproteobacteria bacterium
AAAGCTGCTGATTCTGGACGAAATCACAAACAATATCGACTTGGAAACGAAAAACCATCTAATTGAAATTTTGCGCGAATACCCTGCGGCAATGATTATCGTATCACACGACGAAGCATTTTTGAGGGATATAGGCGTGGAGAGTAGTCTTCAGATATCGCTCTGTTGATTGTTACGGAATACGCCCCATCTAGAGTAAAGCGCGACGCCGATTGTATATGGGATAGAGAAGGCGACCTCAAATCGAGGCAAGGTAATTTAACGCTTAAATTTGCGCGCTCTGTTTCATATTTTGCACAAAAAACATATTTTTGATATTTTTCATCTTGCAATTTTATTGAACAATCGTTATACATACAGACAACCACAAAGGACACACAACATGAAGCAATCTACAGTCACCGAGTTTGCGGCAACCTTGTTTTTATCAATAATTTTGTACAGCGCAGTTCATGCAAGTGAATTTTTAGCCATCAGCGAAAACATGCAACAGAATAGAGCGGTTGCTTCTATGCAAAAAGTAGAGGACACAACCGTTATGGAATTGAAAACAATAGAAACTCCAACTTCGAAACCAAAAGCACCTGTGACACAAAGGCCTAGAACGGGTAAAAAACGCCGACAATCTCCAAGAGCAGGCAAAAAGCCCCAAAGAAAACGCTTACGTTCAGCTGCGAATTTAGCCAGTCCTCAAAAAAAATATTATTATCCTTTATGGGAAAGCCAATATCAAGATATCTGGGATGCGATACAACAAGATAAGGCATTAAAACGAGATGCTGCACTAGAGGCAATAGATCCAACGTCTCTATTTCAATCGTTTGAAAATGGCTCTGTCGTGTTGAAGTGTTCAGATATTGATACTCCAGAATTGCGCGAAGAATTACGACGTGATTCCGGCTGGTGGAAAGTAGAGTTGTCCAATAGAACGTCAAGTTTAAATGGAATATTAGATCTAAAAAATAATCTTTTTCTATGTGCATTTTCTAATGAAGTATTAGGTAGGATATTTGGAGGCGAAGTAACCAAGAGGTTTAAAAAAGACGTGTGCGCCCTCGTGATTCCACATATGGAAGGAAATGTCGCGCAAAAATTGCAGTGCATAAAACTACCAGAAACAGTAAATACCGTTATTTTTAGTCTATCCGCAGATATAGGAGCTCTAGATTTAAGCAAATTAACCGACACTAAATTTGAACTTGAAATTAGTGATTTTAGCCCTCTTTTATCGTATGATCTCAAACGTTTCCCCGAAGTATCCCCTGCAAAAAGATGGAAAGCAACGATTCCAAGTTTTACACCTTACGGACAAAACAAACAAATGTCTGATCAAGCCATCGCGTCAGCGATGTTATGGCACAAGGCTCTATCTAAGATGTCTCCATATGAATTGGACGCATATAGACAACGACTACGTAAAACGACTAAACGAGTACGTTATTGGTGAAAAAATTTAAATTTCTATTATTTACAGTAAATTTATACCAATTGAGTCGCTGCAATTTTTTATCTTAAAAATTGCCGTTTGAGACAAAAGTATTCTTCAGCAATTCAATGGCTCAATAGTTATAATATTATCGGCCACCTCAGGCAGAGCCCCCCCGCAAAATAGAGTTTATAAAAAAAAACGAAAAACCTTCCTAATTAACATTAAATTAACCTTTCCTGTGTAGCATGAACTCTATAGTTCAAATGTAGTTTCGGTACAAAAATTGAAGGAAATCGCATAGGGTGGTTTCCAATTGGATAGTGTAAATGAAAGGAGATAAACATGAAAAAAGCACTATATTTATCAGTATTAGCCGCATTGTTTGCGGGAGGTGTCGATAATGTAAGGGCGGATGGACTAAACGCTGAGGCTACTCAAGAAAGTGCCTCGCAACTCAATCAGCAACTGCTTGATGCTATTCAAGGTGAAGAAATTAACCTAAGTCTAGACGAGATTAAGAAGCTCATTACTAAGGGCGCAAATGTCAATGCTGAAAGTGAGGATGGATTTACTCCTCTGCATTTGGCCATTATGGAGGAGCGTCCAGACGTAGTTAAGTATCTCGTCGAACAGGGCGCAGAGGTTAGAGGCAAAGATCGCGATGGAACTACTCCTCTGTTTCGGGCTGCTGAAAAGGATATCCTAGAAATAGTTCAGTGTCTCATCGATAATGGCGCAGATGTTAATGCTAAAAATAAGAATGGAAACACTCCTCTACATCAGGCTGCCAGAGAAGGCAATCTAGCAATAGTTAAGTATCTCGTCGAACATGGCGCAGATGTTAATGCTAAAAATAAATGGGGAAATACCCCTCTGCATTTGGCCATGGAAATGGGTGACTCAGACGTAGTTAAGTGTCTCGTCCAAAATGGTGCGGACGTTAATGCTAAAAATAATAAGGGAAAAACTCCTGCGGATTTGGCCACTGAAAAAAGTGCCTCACAACTCGATCAGCAACTAATTGATGCTATTGAAGATGGAGAAAACAATCTAGACGAGATTAAGAAGCTCATTGAAGAAAAACGCGCAAATGTTAATGCTAAAGATAAGTTGGGAAGGACACCTCTGCATTTGGCTGCTCTAGGAGACGATCCAGAAATAGTTAAGTATCTCGTCGATAAGGAGACAGATGTTAATGCTAAAAATACATGGGGAAAGACACCTCTGCATTTGGCTGCTAAATATGCCCCTATAGAAACAGTTAAGTATCTCGTCGAACATGGCGCAGATGTTAATGTTAAAGATAATAATGAAAAAACTCCTCTGCATGATGCTGCTCTAGAAGGCGATCTAGAAACAGTTGAGTATCTCGTCGAACATGGCGCAGATGTTAATGCTATAAATAAGGATGGGGAAACTCCTCGGGATGTCGCTACCCAGCATAAAAAAGAAGAAGTAGCTAATTATCTCAAAGAACAAGCTAAACTCAAAGGTAGCACAACAAAAATCGAAAGAGAACCTACTGACTATGATGATGAAGAAAGCGATAACTGGCGCGCGTTCGGTAATTCAGGTATGTCCTGGTGATTTACCAACATATAGGAAAAGAAACTAGCATTTCTTTAGGTCTCCTACGCCTCGGTTAATTTGAGGCGTAGGAACGCTCATCGTACGGGTGTTTTTTTAACCTCTCGGGATTGTGAATTTCTCTGTGCAAGCGATTGACGCTGACCATTATCGATTGCCAATCCGACGTATTTTCCTCACCAAACGCTGTAATATCTAAAAAATCCAAATGATTCGTTGCTGAAACATCATTAACGAAATCTATCGTTTCAGACGGCTTTGTGAATCTGCGTAAGGTTATATCATCAGAATCTATCGTCTCTGTAAGAGTTTCCAAAAACGATGCACTGTCATCGACTTTTTCTACTCGAAAAATATTTTAAAAGTATTGACAAATGGAAAATTTTTCCATATAATGGCAATTGTTTGGTTTTTGTATTACATTTTGTTTTTTCGGATTTAACAGACTAAAATGCGGTGTTTGCGCAAAAAATGAGATATTATTGAAAGGAAAACATATATGAAAAACAAAATCACAAAACATTTAATTGAGCAGCGATTATTGCAATATTCGCCGGAGATGCGACGGCATCACGTATTTGTCCAGTAGACCACAGACATGGGGGAAAGAGAACGACCTTTCAAAAAAACAGTATGTTTTCAAGGATTCTCCCCCCTCAAGGGAAAGCTTCAAGGGCAGAAAACCTAAAGAGGCTGTGGCCCAACCTGGATGGAAACATAATCATACCTCCGGTAGTAACTCGCCAGAGCCAAAGAGAAGTTCCAACTATACCGCCCCCGGAGGAATCAGAGGATACAGATTCAATGGGTGAAAATCTATTAACCTCACAAATCAGTTTGACATCCGCAAGGCCGCAAGAAGATTCAACGATATTTACCCAAAGAGAGAAGGCAACCCTAACTATAATACCTTCCAGTCAAGTTGTAAGCGCAGATGGCTCTATATCTCTTCTTCCTTCTCATGAGTTGTCTATTAATTACGGAGAATTTACAGCGGCAGAATTCAATTCTCGGTACAAAGATGGTATTGATACCGTAATCATCGGAGAAAATGCGACAATAGGTCTAGGTGGTGCAAACGCTTTAAATGCTGCATTAACAGATGGCCGAATTACACGCCTGTCATTCTCTGGAAGAATCACAGATATAGTTGCGCTGAACATACTCATAAACGCAATAAAATCGTCAAAAGAAATTCAAAGCCTATCGTGGGGAGGCGACAGTGTATATGTTAATGATTTGATAGACGCAATAGCAGAAGCATTACAGAACAACCCTAAGCTGGAAAATCTCTGTCTCTGTAACATCACTGTATCATCAGACGATGTGTATGAGTTAGCCACAGCATTAAAAGAAAACCAAACATTACAAGGGTTAAGTTTTATTGGCGTTAAAGGAATTGGAGAAATCGAATGAGAAATGCTGAGAACAGCCAATCCAAGACTGAAAGTTAGCTTTTTTGAACTTCCTGCCCCAAAATCTGAACAGACTCTCGATCCACTCGGAAAATCTACGTTCTTCTGAGGCAGGCATAGGCGTCTCAGTCATCTGTGCCCTACTTCCCCTTGCTCTTCAGCACTTCAATAGCTTGAGCCAGCGTGATGGTAAGGACATCTTCCGGTTTCGGAATGGATACGTATTTTCCGTTATGGAATACGTACGGGCCGTACCTGCCGATACCGATTTTTACTTCGCTGTTTTCATACTGTCCCAAAACCTTAGGCAATTGCAGTAATGAAAGCGCCAAGTTCAAATCGATTTTATCTGCTTCGACGAACTTCGGAACTGACGCGCGCGGCGGTTTGGATTTCTTGTCTGCCGACTTAACGCTTTTTTCGATATAAAGCCCGTAAGGTCCTTTCTTAAGTGAAATTTCGGCGTTATCTGTCGGATCGGCGCCCAAAAATTTCGGATATTCAGAAGCAGCCGCGACCATTGCGGTGTCTTCTTCTGTAACCGGCTCGGAATCCAATTTGCGTACGTATTTACACTCAGGATAACGCGAGCAACCAATAAACGAGCCGAATCGTCCCATTTTCAAACTAAGTTCGCCCTCGTGACATTCAGGACATTTTCTGGAAGTCTCTCCGTTGGCGTTTGTAAACAGGAACGACTCGAGTTCTTCATTCAGTTTATTTATGACATCGGTAATTTTAATATCTTTCGTTTTATCGACGTTTTCACAGAATCCTTTCCAGAATTCGGAAAGCACTGCAATTTTGGACTTCGTGCCGTTGGAGATATCATCGAGCGCCTGTTCCATATTGGCGGTAAAATCATACTCCAGATATTTTTTGAAAAAGTTCACGAGAAACGCCGTTACCAAACGTCCGCGAATTTCAGGCACGAAAAATTTCTTTACTAACTTAACATATCCCCTGTCCTGCAGCACCTGCAAAATGGTCGCGTAAGTGGAAGGACGACCGATGCCGAGCTCTTCCAGTTTCTTAACAAGACTTGCTTCGGAAAAACGCGGGGGCGGAGTTGTAAAATGCTGTAGTGCGTTCAGCTCATTCAGCGGAGTATTGTCCCCCTGAGACAAAGGCGGCAATAATCCCTCAATTTCATCGTCAGACTGCCGCTCATCTTTTCCTTCGACATAAACTTTTAAAAATCCCTCGAACTTAACGGTATTTCCGTTTGCCCTGAACGTATCGCCTTTTTCGTTTGCAATATCCACTTGAACTTGATCGAATTCCGCCGACGCCATTTGACATGCAACGGCTCTCTTCCAAATTAACTCGTATAACTTTAATAAATCTGAACTTATTTTTCCCTTCAGCGATTCAGGAGTTAAGTTTGCATCGACAGGACGAATGGCTTCGTGTGCCTCTTGCGCGTTTTTCACTTTCGTCTGATACAAACGTGGCTTTTCAGGCAGGAAATTATCTCCGTATTTCTGCGCAATAAGCCCTCTGATTTTTGTAATAGCCTCCTGAGACAGATTAATGCTGTCGGTTCTCATATACGTGATTAACGCAGTGGTGCTTCCATCAATGTCTATACCTTCATACAGATTTTGCGCAAGTTGCATCGTCTTCTTCGCACCAAAGCCCAGCTTACGAGAGGCCTCTTGCTGCAATGTAGACGTAATAAACGCAGGCGCCGGATTGCGCTTTACGGTTTTTGTTTCAACTGCAGATACGGAATACGCACATGGCAACAGAGCTTCACGAATTTGTTTTGCTGTTTCTTCATTTGCAATTGCAAATTTATCTAACTTTTTGCCGTTATAATGAGTTAACTTTGCGTCAAATAGCTTTTTATTTTTCGCTTCGAATTTCGCTTCTATTGACCAATATTCCTGCTTTTTGAATGCTTCGATTTCCGCTTCTCTATCAACGACAATTCTCAAGGCAACAGATTGCACACGACCGGCGGATTTGCTGCCCGGAAGTTTTCTCCATAAAATCGGAGATATCGTAAAACCAACGAGATAGTCCAACGCGCGACGTGCCAAATACGCGTCTACAAGCGAGGAGTCAATTTCCCTCGGATTTGCAATAGCTTCTTTTATCGCATTTTTGGTAATTTCGTGGAAAGCAATTCTCTTAACGGGAACTGTTAACTTTTTGGCTTCCTGCAATACTTCTTTTATATGCCATGAAATCGCCTCCCCTTCCCTATCAGGGTCGGTCGCGAGCAATAGTTCATCGCTTTTTTTTAATTGAGTGATAATATCCTGCACGCATTTTTTTCCGCGCGCACTCATTTCCCATACCATGGAAAAATCTTTTTCGGGTAAAACACTGCCGTCTTTTGAGCGTAAATCTCTGATATGCCCGTAACTGGCCATAACTTTATAATCCGCTCCCAGATATTTATTAATGGTTTTCGACTTCGCAGGAGACTCCACTATTACAAGACGCATAAAAACTTCCCTCTTTAAACTAGTCGTTGAGGGCCAAACAAACTCGCTGTCCGTGTAATCTTACGATTTTATTAGCCAACTCCAACTCCAGAAGCACAGTTAGTACTTCCTGAGGAGATACTTTAATGCATGAAATCAATTCGTCAATAGTAATCGGTACCGAACTTAAAGAATTTAATATATTTTCTTCCAGTTTCTTTTGATCTTTTTCTGTCATTTTTAGTGCGGTAGCAGGCTTATTTAACTCTGGTGAAGTTTTTTGCAAAATAATCTGTTCTTTCACATGAGTTAAAACATCATCGGCGCTTTGTACTAGTATTGCTCCATCCTTTATTAATTGATTCGACCCGACGCACCTGGGATCGAGCGGGCATCCCGGAACAGCGAACACATCTCGCCCGTACTCCAACGCCATTTTTGCTGTAATTAATGAGCCGGACTGCATCGCGGCTTCGATAACTATCGTACCGAAAGACATCCCAGCGATAATTCTGTTTCTGCGAGGAAACAATTGCGGATGTGGCGCCGTATCATATGGCATTTCCGTAAAGATTCCCCCCTTTTTGATTAGGTCATTATATAATGTGTGATTTTCTTGAGGATACACAACATTAATACCGCAAGCAGTTACTGCGATTGTTCCGGTATCGATGCTTCCTAAATGAGCATTCGCATCTATGCCTCGAGCTAACCCTGACACGATAACAGCGTCATGTATTCCGAGGTCATGGCATAAAATATTGCAGAATTTATTGGCGTGAATAGAAGAATTTCTTGAGCCAACCACTGAAATTAGTCTTCTTCGATAAAAAGAAATAACTTTATCTTTGTCTCCGAGAAACGATAAAACCGGAGGAGCATCAGGGATATTGCGTAAAAGGGGGGGATATAATTCATCTTCTGAAAATACAAACCTGGCGCCAATGGACTTCATCCCTTGAATTTCATCGTTTAGTTTTTCGTCACTGCACAATTGAATTCTATCGGAAAAATTTTCGGATATAACTTTTATTGCACGGATTGCTGAACCATATGTTTCAAGAAACTTCCAAAATGAAGAAGCCCCAATGGATTCGCTTCTTGCAAGTTTTAATCTAGCTAATTTTTCTTCTCTAGTTATCATACCAGCTCCGCACAATACGGCAGGAGCTGAGATAGAGTAGAGATTATTAAATTTTCAGCTCATTGCCGTTTATCAGTCGACGAATGTTTTCTTTGTGTTTGAAAACAATCACAACCACTAGGAATATTAAAGCACAGAACAGGTTAACAAAGTCCAAATATCGACCAGATTCTTGATAATAAAAAATCGGCAAACTGATTAGCACGCTTGTAATTCCTCCTACGGCTGAAACTTTCGTAATCAGATATGCGGACACCCAGAGCACTATCGTGCAGATAAAAGTAATAGGACTTAAAATAGACAATATCCCGAAATATGTTGCTACTCCCTTTCCTCCGTGAAATTTTAACCAAACCGGATACATGTGTCCGAAGACAGGCAAAACAGCAACAGCGATATTTATCAATGAATTATCCGTATGCAGAAAATAAACGGCTGCTGCTCCCTTTCCGAAATCCAGCAAAAATGTTAAAGCTCCCAGCAACTTTCCCTGAGTTCTCATCACATTCGTCGTACCGATGTTTTTCGAGCCGCTTTCCCTCAGATTTCCTTTTCCGAAAAGATTCGAGAGAATCAATCCAAATGGAATTGAACCCAACAAATAAGCTATCAATGGATACCAATACTGCATACTACTTACTCCTTTGCTGTCTTAAAATTTCGTATAAGGTCACCGTCGCAGCCTGTGCGGCATTCAATGTCGAAAACTTATCATAACACGGTAATTGCACGAGATAGTCACACGTTTCTCGGGTGAGCCGTCTCATACCGCTTCCTTCACTTCCGATAACGAAAATGAATTTCCCATCTAGCGATACTTCGTTAATGGCTTTATCTCCTCGTTCATCCAAGCCGATACACCAAAAACCTGATTTTTTTAAATTTTTTATCGTATGCACTAAATTCGTAACGCGAATTAACGGAACAATTTCTGCCGCTCCAGACGCTGTTTTTGCAGCCGACGCTGTAAGTTCCGGACTGTTATCTTCCGCAACAACGATAGCTCTTGCACCAAACACTGCCGCCGCTCGCATAATACTTCCAACATTTTGAGGATCAGTTACTTTATCGAGAAAAACTATCGGGCGAGTATCATTCTCATCCTCAATAACGTCTTCTATAAACACCTCGGGAAGTTTTTTTACTTGTACAGCGCATCCTTGATGTGTCGCATCTCTACCGAAAGTCATCGCGAAAAAATTCTTATCTGCAATTTCAGTTTTCACACCACGCACATGACATTCTTCTGCGAAATCAAGGTTATTTTCAGATACCACAAATCTGAGCACTTCACGCTGCGGATTTTGCAAGGCTGCCTTTACTGCATGTTTTCCATACAGCCACATAACATCTGATTGATGACGTTTCTTATTCATGTTATCCCGACGTTTCATCCCCGTAAGGCTACCGCAAATGAAATAAAAAGGCTATATATAAAAAGTGCAAGTGTTTGGATATAGCCTGGATGAGTACTGTTTCTGTTCTTCCAATTGGACCGTTTAATACCGCCTTCTCCTACAAAAGCGAGTTCGAGTTAAATGTTGGAGATATTGTGGAAGTACCGTTCGGACGCAAAAGCATCATCGGCATTGTCACCAACGAAGCCCCAGATGAAACTATTGAACTAAAATCTGTTACTAAAAAATTCGGGTATAACATCGGAAAAGTAAATTATGACTTCTTAGAATGGGTATCGTCTTATACTTTCATTCCGCGAGGACAAGTATTGAAAATGATACTTTGCGAAAAAACAGTGTTCTCAGCGAAGAAAAATGCTGAAATCAAAACACAATCGATTGCTGACTCGGCCCCAATATTATTAAATGAAGAACAAAAATCCGCTTACGAAAAAATAATGGCGTCCGCAAACAAACCGTGCTTGTTGCATGGGGTTACAGGTTCGGGAAAAACGGAAGTATATCTCGCTGTCGCAAAAAAAATCTTTGAGCAGAAAAAACAAATACTGATACTGTTTCCGGAAATTGCGTTAACCAAACAAATTTCCGACAGAATCGAAAAATATTTCGGTTTTAAGCCAATTATCTGGAACTCAGGCATTACGCCAAAACACAGACGAGAAGCCTGGTTGAAAGCCATATCCGACGAACCTTGCGTTATTGTTGGAGCACGTTCGGCTTTGTTCCTCCCGTTTCGGAATTTAGGACTTATTATCATCGATGAAGAACATGACTCGTCTTATAAACAAGAAGATGGCGGATTTTATAACGCCAGAGATATGGCGATTGTTTTAGGACATTTGCGAAACATTCCCGTAATTTTATCCTCAGCAACACCGTCACTAGAAAGCTATGTAAATGCGAAAAATAACAAATACGGATACGCTCTACTTGAAAACCGATTCGGCGCAGCAAAAATTCCGCCTATACATCTGATTGATATGCGCCAAAATAAATTTGACGGTTTTATTTCTCCAATATTATTGAACAATATAAAAGAAACAATCGCCCGAGAAGAACAATGTTTAATCTATTTAAATCGACGCGGTTACTCTCCTATCACCCTATGCAAATCTTGCGGTGAAAAAATCACTTGCCCGAATTGCACTTCTTGGCTGGTTTATCATAAAGATTCAGAAAAATTAATCTGTCACTACTGCGGATATAAAATAAGTACTCCGAAGAAATGCCTGAGTTGCGGAGAAGAAGACTCGTATATTCCGTTCGGCTCGGGAGTAGAGCGCATTTATGATGAGTTGCAAAACAAATTACCAATGGCTCGGATACAAATAGTATCTTCAGATACAGTTAACTCTGAAAAAAATATTGAAGACTTAGTGAACGCCATTGCAAATCATGAAGTTGATATTGTAGTAGGAACTCAAATTTTAGCTAAAGGTCATCATTTTCCAAATATCACGCTAGTTGGAATTGTTGACGGAGATTTAGGTCTAAACGGCGCAGATTTACGAGCAGCTGAAAAAACATATCAATTGATAAATCAAGTCGCAGGACGTGCTGGACGAGAAGAAAAAGAAGGAAGGATATTCATTCAGACATTTAATCCTGAACATTCTTTGTATGCTACTTTAAAATCAAATAATCCTTTTGCTTTTTTGAACTTGGAAATTGAATCTCGCCGAAGAAACAAATTACCACCATATTCGAATTTCGCTTCGCTGATTATTTCCGGAACCAATAAAGAGTTAACTCGAAAAGTCGCAGAACAATTAAGAAAAACATGTCCGCAAGGAATAAAAATCTTCGGCCCGGCTCCCGCTCCGATTTTTTTGCTACGAGGAAGGGTAAGGTGGAGGATTTTGTTGCAATCTACCCAAAAAAAATCAATAAATTCTGCAATAAAAAAATGGATTTTTTCTCAAAAAACGCCAAAAAACGTTAAAATTCAAATAGATATTGACCCAATCACTTTTTTATAGAATTAACTTATTGTAAATCAATTTGATTTAATCTGTAAGAAATATAGTAAGTAGAAGTCGCAATATGGTGACGACTTCGGAGTTGGATTGAGGTGTTATAATGGTTGAAAGTACACAGCATATATTAGACAGAGTACGTCCACCGCGAGTACAAATTACATATGATGTAGAAATCGGAAATGCTATTGTTATGAAAGAGCTTCCGTTTGTTCTTGGCGTGATGGCGGATTTATCAGGAATGCCTGTAGATGCATTACCTCCTATAAAGATGAGGAAATTCGTTGAAGTCGATAGAGACAATCTGCCTGAATTTATGATGTCGATTAATCCAAGGTTGGCTATACAAGTAAAAGACACATTAGGCGATGGATCAGAGGATCTTAATGCTGAGTTATTCTTTAAGCATCTCGATGATTTCGGTCCTGTCAGCATAGCTCAGCAGATACCAAAACTTAACAAGATTTATACTTCAAGAGTTCACCTGAATGATTTAGTCGTAAAACTTGAAGGAAATGATCCACTCCAGAGTTTAGTAAAAGAAATAGTTGCAGATGCAGATTTGCGTGCAGCTTTGAAGCTTCAAATTGATGCTGTTTTGAAAGCAAATAAGCAAGCAGTAACCGCAGATTTTGCGACAACAACATCACAGACTGATGCTACAGCTTCTAAAGATGCGACACCGCCAGCAGATGGTGCAGCAGCTCCGGCAGCAGATGCAGCGGCGAAACCAGCAGATGGTGCAGCAGCTCCAGCGGCAGACGCAGCGGCGAAACCACCAAGAGAAATTCTGAAAGAACTATTCATTGATGGAAAAATGGCACGTGATCCTGAAGCAGAAGTCGGCGCATGTAACATTTTGGTCGAATTGCTCTTCAAAATTGAAGAAGCAAAAATTACCAGCGTCAAGAATCCTTTGGTTTTCGTTGAAAAAGCCATTGCAGATATTGATGTTACACTGAGCACTCAAATTAATGAAATTCTTCATCATCCGGCATTCCAGGAATTGGAAGGAACTTGGAGAGCCCTCTACTATTTGGTCATGAACACGGAAACCAGTACACAGCTAAAGATCCGAGTTATGAACGTTACCAAGAAAGAGCTTTTGGATGATTTGGAGCATGCTGTTGAATTTGACCAGAGCCAGTTGTTCAAGAAAGTGTATGAAGAAGAATACGGCACTTTCGGCGGTCATCCGTACTCATGCTTAATCGGTGGATACGAATTTACGCGTCATCCGCAAGATATATTGTTGTTAGAGAAAATTTCGAACGTCGCAGCAGCAGCTCACGCTCCGTTTATTGCGGCAGTTCACCCGAAAATGTTCGATATGGACAGCTTCGCGCATCTTGCGGAACCTCGTGATATTGCAAAAATCTTTGAGAGCACCGAAATGATAAAGTGGCGTTCTTTCAGAGATAGCGAAGATTCTCGTTATGTCGCGCTCGTATTACCAAGAGTGTTGATGAGGCTTCCTTATGGACCTGATACATTACCGGTAGATGGTTTGAATTATGTTGAGTCGATTGACGGCACAGACAACTCGCAATTCTGTTGGGGAAATGCAGCGTTCGTCATGGGACAAAGAATTGGACATGCGGTTTCATTGTACAAATGGCCGGCAGCAATTCG
Source organism: Alphaproteobacteria bacterium (assembly GCA_024696365.1). GTDB lineage: Bacteria > Pseudomonadota > Alphaproteobacteria > UBA3830 > UBA3830 > JAILGW01. The sequence continues at coordinate 13,037 of JAILGW010000042.1, forward strand.
AGGAGTTGAGGGCGGTGGCTTAGTTGAAGGCTTACCTGCTTACACATTCAAAACGACAGATGGTGACATAGCTTTGAAGTGTCCGACCGAAATAGCAATCACTGATAGACGTGAAAAAGAACTGAGCTCCATGGGCTTCTTGGCGATATGCCATAGCAAAGGAACGGATTTCGCAGCATTCTTCGGTGGACAGACGACTCAAAAACCGAAAGTTTACAATACAGATGAAGCAAACGCCAATGCAGCACTCAGTGCAAGGTTGCCGTATTTGTTGGCAGCGTCACGATTTGCTCATTATATAAAAGCGATTATGAGAGATAAAATTGGATCGTTCTTAACGAAAGACAATGTTGCGTTGTACTTAAATAATTGGATTGCAAGTTACGTCTTGTTAAATGATGCGGCCAATCAGGAATTAAAGGCAAGATATCCGTTAAGAGAGGCAAGAATAGACGTATTTGATATCCCTGGTAAGCCAGGTTCTTATAAAGCGACGATATTCTTGAGGCCGCACTTCCAGTTAGAAGAATTGACGGCATCTATCAGGCTTGTGGCTACATTGCCACCACCGGCAGCCGGTTAAACCTGGGTGATAAATGGAGTAGTTGAAGTTGTATAGTAGTTGTGGAGATTTAAATGGCTGTTAATAATTGGCAGAATTTCGGTTCGGAAGCGGTCTCTCTAAGAGATGAAAGCGGCAGCTTGAATAATAATTTGGTGTCATCTGTTACGCCACAGTGGATGATAAAATGTGACGATTTCTTCGACAGTGACGTAGAAGGATTTGATGCGGATTCTACACCATGCTTGTGGGTAAAACTTGGAGCGTCAAGAAGTACATCTTACGATTCAGGTGGTGAGATGACCGGAGATGGAAGAATTACTTCCAAGTCTGTTATTGTAAGCATGAAATATGGTTCATGGGCTCCACTGATTCAGCAATATATGTATGAAGGTAAAAACGTCAAGGCATTGAGCTTGATTCGATTTTCTAATATTGAAGGAACAAAGGTTATAATACAACAGATAGATTACACCACCTGCAAAATCGAACGGTATGTTCAGGACGGTGATATAATTACCTTCGCATTTAACTTCACAAAAGTTGTAGATACGAATACTGCTTACGGCGCCGATGGAACAAAGATAGGCAATACGGCTATCGAGTTTGATAGCTCGACATTGGGAGTTAAGTCATCGTAGTGAGATATGGCTATACAGTGTTGTTTTTGTAGTGTTGTTGCGTGTTAGTCCGAAAGGGCTAATGCGCCTTACTTAAAAAAGGAGGAAACTTATGAATGCAGATTTTGAATCAAGAATGAAACTAGTTGATCAAAAAGTAGAAAAAATTGAGGAAGAAGCCAAGAAAAAAGGCAGTCACACTCCGCAATATCTAATAAAATGCGATGATGTTTTCAGTAGTGATATAGACGGCTCTGAAAAAGACGGGGCGCCTTGTTTGTGGGTGGATGCTGGTTCTGAGAGACACGCGACTCACGATGCATCAGGCGAACATACGGGAGATGGAAAAGTCGTTGGTGAAGACGCGATAGTTTGCATGAAATACGGCTCATGGGCTCCTCTATTACAGGAAGCAATGCTTGCCGGTAAAGTGTTGGATAAAATTTGCATTCACAGGTTGATAAGCAATCACGGCAAACAAGTAACTGCTCAGGAACTAACTTATGAAAACTGTCTGATTAAATTTTACCGTCAATCAGGAGATCATATAATATTTTCTTTCGGATATGCTGCTGTTGAGGATCTGAAAATAAAATACGATGCCAAAGGCACAAAGACTGGACAAGTCGGCATGAAATTCGACTTCAGCAAAGTAAAAGTGGATAACGTAAGTTAAAGGAATGCTGCCGGACTAATCCGGCAGTTTTTATTTCTTATCAACGACTTTAATTAAATGCCATCCGAACTGAGTTTTCACTGGAGCGGAAATTTTTCCTGTCGCCGTAGCAAACGCAGCATCTTCGAACTCTTTAACCATCATTCCGCGTCCGAAATATCCAAGGTCTCCGCCCTCTGCACCTGAAGGACATTTCGAAAATTTCTTGGCGGCTTCTTCAAATGATATTTTTCCGTCACGTACGTCCTTCAGAATTTTATTTGCCTCATCCTCTGTCGCGACCAAAATATGCGATGCTTTAACTTGTGTATATTGTTGAGTCATGTTCGTTCCTTTACCTGTATTTGAGTCGGCTGTTACACTTAATCCGAAAAACAGAATTAAACAACCAACAACTGAAATAATAATTTTATTCATTTTCTGTCTCCGTTATTACGTGTCCGAGAATAAACAATCTAAAACACAAACGCAATCACTTGCATTCTGCATTTATTTTTACAAATTCAAACCAAAAGCAAAATGCTAATAAGAGGAAAGAAGTTGGATCATTTGTTAAGTTAATCTAATTAAACCTTATTCAAAATAAAATCATGCGATGAATGAAGAACTCACTGAAAAGACAAATACAAACAATTACCCGAAAGAAAGCTCGGAAAATAATATAGCAGATTCAGAAAGCCATTATTTTTGTATCGGCTTTTTTCTTTTCTCACAAAAATAACGCTAGGCTCCTTGCGGAACCTAGCGAGATAGTGAGATATACAAAGAAAGAAATGAAAACCCGATTGCTCGGATTTCCAGCTATACAGTGCCAGGAACACCTGACATAGCATCAAACTCGCAAGGCGCGTCCAATGCCTCATCGCTCGATTGCGAATCTATATCCTTTATAGTGTATCCTCTGCCCCAGATAGTCTCTATGTAGCAATCGCCACCAAGAGCATCCATAAGCTTTTTTCTCAGCTTGCAGACGAATACATCTATTATCTTTAACTCAGGCTCGTCCATGCCACCGTAGAGGTGGTTCAAGAACATGTCTTTGGTTAGCGTTGCGCCCTTTCTCAGACAGAGGAGTTCAAGTATTGAGTACTCCTTTCCCGTGAGATGCAATGGCTTACCATCGATGTCCACACGACGATTCTGAAGGTTAACTGTCATTCTGCCGATTTTTATTATTGACTCGGCATGGCCCTTCGACCTTCTTATAACTGCTTGAATTCTCGACACCAATTCTTTTCCGTCAAACGGCTTCGTGACATAATCATCGGCGCCAATATCCAAACACTTTACTTTATCCTTACATTCGGATAAACCAGACAAAACTATAACAGGAGTTGTTATATTCGCTGATCTCAATTTCTTAATGACCTCTACTCCATCTATATCTGGGAGCATTAGATCTAAAATGATTCCGTCATAGTCATAAATCTTGCCGACTTCTACTCCATACTGACCAAAGCTTGTTGAGTCGACTATCACACCTTCCTTTTTCAAAAGGACCTCTATTCCACGGGCTGTTGACGTATCGTCTTCTATCAGCAAAACTCTCACAACTACCTCCAAACATTCAAACAAACTATAAAGTCTAAAAACTTTATTAACTCTATGTTTGGTATGTTACTCACTAATTTACTAAAAATTTATTAACATTTTAAGTCTTTTTTATTTTTATTAAGAAAAATT
>JAILGW010000099.1 GCA_024696365.1 Alphaproteobacteria bacterium
ACCACTACGATGTCAACGTAGTGCTCTACCGCTGAGCTACATGCCCATAACTTTGGGTATATATACACGCTTTTCACGCCTTTTGCAATAGAGACTCCTGAACTTTTGTCGTCAGTTGAGTATTATACAAAGACGCATAAATGCTATCTTTTTTGCCTATTAACTCGTCGTGAGTTCCGATTTCTGCGATTTCTCCATAGTTTACAACAACTATCTTATCTGCATTGCGAACTGTCGACAGACGGTGCGCAATCACCAAAACAGTGCGATCTTTCATTAGATTGTCGATAGCACGTTGAACCACTGCTTCAGATTTATTGTCGAGTGCGGAAGTCGCTTCATCCAACACCACTATCGGTGCATTTTTGATAAATGCTCTGGCGATGGCGACACGTTGTTTTTGTCCGCCAGAGAGTAAAACTCCACGTTCTCCAATTTGAGTATCCAATCCTTTATCTAGACTGGAGATAAACTCATCTAAACATGCTGACTTTACTGCCTGATTTATTTCCTCTTTAGTAGCATTTTCGTTTCCGAGCAGAATGTTATCTCTAATACTGCCCTTAAACAAAAAGTTATCCTGAAACACGATTGCAATTTTATCTCGCAAAGAATCCAAATCGATGTTGCGAATATCAGTTCCATCTATCATGATTTTGCCTGATGTAACGTCGTAAAATCTCGATAGTAAGCTGACTACTGTGGTTTTTCCGCCGCCGGAATTTCCAACGAATGCGACAGTTTCACCAACATTTATCTTTAGGTTTACATTTTTGAGAACAGGTCTGTCCTTAATGTATTCAAAACTGACATCCCTGTATTCTATATCTTTTTTGATTTTCGAAATTTGCTTTGCGTGAGTTTTATTTGTGATTTTTGGAGTTTCTCTCAGCAATGTGAAGACACGTTCTATTGCCATAACTGAAATTTGCACGGCATTCATATCGTTACCGATAGATTTAATCGGCTGATATAACATAATGACAGATGTAACAAACGCAGCAAATCCGCCTATCGTTAAATAATCGTGAGTAATTAAATAACTTCCACACCAGATAATAACTGCGATACCAATACCGATTACCAAATGCATGATAGGAGATAAAATTCCGCTTCTTTGCGTCATTTTTAGATTGAGTTTAAACGCATATGCTAAGGCATCAATAAACTTTTTCAGCTGATAACTATATAAATTATAAGAGGTAACAACTCTGTTGCCGGAAAACGTTTCAAGATAATGCGTTGAAATGGCAGCTCCTGAATAAACGGAAGCATTTGCAATATCTGCAATACGTTTTCTTATTGTCGTTAGAGGATACAAAGCCATGAGCAAAACTATTACGGCGACGATTGCCAATTGCCAGGAAATGACGAACAATGCAACGATAAGGGACAGTGAGTTGAAAATTCTTGTTGAAAACATTTTCAGGTGATTTAAAAATCCCGTGCAAGCCGTATCAACGTCGATATTAAATCGAGCTTGTATCGTGCCTGAAACATTTTTATCAAAGAAATCTGCATCAAATCGCATTAACTTCTTGAATAAATCATATTTCAAACCGTTACTTATTTTTGCGCCGACCCATGCGTTTAAGTATGTCGCAAGATAAGTGAAAACGCTTTGTAACAACGAAAATACGATAATTAAAATTGGCATAATCGCAGCAAATTTTAGATCGTTCATTCCTGAATTCAAAGAATCGATATATTTCTTTAATGCCCAAGGAATCGCCGTATCCATCATACCTATTGGCAGCGTCACCAGAACTGCAAACAGCGCTCTTATTTTATAATGACGGACGTACGGAATAATGTCCATATAATTTTTTACGATATATGAACTTTTTATCTTTCTTATAAGTTATTTCAACATACCAGATATTCCAAATTATTAACAAAGTAACAAATTACGGTATGTTAAGCAATCTTATCTGATACAGTGGTTTTTAACTTGCGGTTAAAGATTTAACAAAAAAATGGAATATCAAAAAAACCCCCTATTGCAGGGGGCTTTTAAACTAAAAAAATCTTGCGACTTTTTACTCGATGACCGAAACAGCGACTCGGTTCATACGATAAACTTCTTCTTGAGAACCGCTGGCTGCGATTGGGCGATCCTTACCATAAGAAATCGTTCTTACTCTCTCTCCATCTACACCGTGCTCGGTCAAGAATTTCGCCGCTGCGTCAGCGCGTCTCTCGCCTAATCCGAGGTTATACTCACGTGTACCACGCTCGTCGCAGTGTCCCTCGATCAAGACCTTTCTGTTCTCATGCTTCTTCAGCCACTCAGCCTGACGTAACAAAATCGTTTCAGATTCAGGAGAGATATTTGACTTATCGAACGCGAAGAACACTCTGTCACCTGCATTTGCTATAAAATCTGCAGCTGAACCGCGCAACGCATCATCTTCAACAACTACATCACTGTCTGTTCCGCATTCACAAGCTGCCAATAACGCTAAGCTGGCGATCGCAATCAGACTCTTTGCTTTCTTTTCCATTTTTGCTCCTTATAACTACACGTA
>JAILGW010000004.1 GCA_024696365.1 Alphaproteobacteria bacterium
TGGAAGAAGGAACTTTACGCTGTTCATTTTGTGGAAAAACTCAGCATGAAGTGAAAAAGCTGATAGTAGGGCCGACAGTATACATATGCGATGAATGCATTGAACTGTGCGCGGGGATTATCTCTGATGTTCAGCCGAGCACAAGTTCCAATGGCCGTCGAGCGCTTCCTTCTCCGCAAGAAATTCGACAGACTTTGGATAGCTATATTATTGGTCAGGATAAAGCGAAGAAAGTTCTTTCAGTTGCGATATACAATCACTATAAAAGGTTAGCGCATGGTTCCAAAAGTACTGATGTGGAGTTAGCGAAGTCAAACATATTACTTGTAGGACCAACAGGTACTGGTAAAACGTTGTTAGCGCAAACTTTAGCTCGAATAATAGATGTACCATTCACAATGGCAGATGCAACAACCCTTACGGAAGCTGGATATGTCGGAGAGGACGTCGAAAATATAATTCAGAAATTATTGCAAGCTGCGGATTACAATGTTGAAAAAGCCCAAATGGGAATCGTGTATATCGATGAAATAGATAAAATTTCAAAGAAGTCGGATAACCCATCTATTACAAGAGATGTGTCAGGTGAGGGCGTGCAACAAGCGTTATTGAAGATAATGGAAGGCACGGTTTCTTCAGTTCCTCCGCAGGGCGGACGGAAACATCCTCAGCAGGAATTTTTGCATGTTGATACCACGAACATATTGTTCATTTGTGGCGGAGCATTTGCGGGGCTAGAAAAAATTATTGCGGCTCGTGGTGAGCAATCTTCAATTGGCTTTGGTGCTGAAGTTAAAGGAAAAGATGACAGAAAAGTTGGTGAATTATTTGCAAAGGTCGAGCCTGAGGATTTGCTGAAATATGGTTTGATTCCGGAATTTGTTGGTAGACTTCCTGTTATAGCAACGTTGAATGATTTGGATGAAACAGCGCTGGTGGCAATTCTTACAGAGCCAAAAAATGCACTTGTAAAGCAGTATCAAAAATTGTTCGAAATGGAAGGCGTAGAGTTAACATTTGAGGATGATGCAGTACGTGCTATAGCACAGTTGGCTTTAGAAAGAAAGACAGGAGCTAGAGGTCTGCGTGCAATAATGGAGTCGATTTTGTTAGATATAATGTACAACCTTCCATCCTATAAGGATGTTGAGGAAGTTAAAATCACTAAAGATGTGGTTGAAGGAAAGTGTGAACCTATACTAAAATACAGCGAAAAGAAAAGTAGTATTGCGTAGGAGTTCATTTTGGAAAACATTTGTCCTGTCCTGTCGATAAGAGATATTGTTATCTTTCCACACGTAGTTGTGCCTCTTTTTGTCGGACGTTCTCGTTCGATTAACGCCCTTGAAGCGGCGATGGAAGTCGATAAGAAGATATTATTGTTGACTCAGAAGAATTCTCACAATGACGAACCAGCTTTCGATGATATGTACGATGTCGGAGTTTTAGGAAACATTTTACAAATGTTGAAACTACCTGACGGTACAGTGAAAATTTTAGTCGAGGGGACTAGAAGAATTAAGGTTACAAAGTGTATCAGTGATGAAGAGTACTATACTGCGGCATATAAATTTCTTGAGCCGATAGAATGCGACAATAAATTGGAAATAGAAGCCTATCGTAGAACGGTTGCAGAGCAATTTGAAAATTATTCAAGGTTAAACAAACGGATATCGTTTGATACCGTTGCTGCAGTAAAAAGTATGGAATCTTCGGATGATATGATAGACGTTGTTGCTGCACATTTGACTTTAAAAATCGAAGATAAGCAGGCGTTACTTGCTGAAGCTGATACAGCAAAGCGGTTTGACATGCTTTTGAAGTTGATGGAATCCGAAATTGACGTAATACATGTCGAAAAGAAAATCCGTAATCGTGTAAAAAAGCAAATGGAAAAGAGCCAAAAGGAATACTATTTGAATGAGCAGATTAAGGCTATTCAAAAAGAGTTGGGCGATCCTGATAACACGATTGATGAAATAAAAGAATTTGAGCAAAAAGCAAACAAAGTACAGTTATCAAAAGAAGCACGGGAAAAATTTGATGCTGAATTAAGAAAGTTACGGAATATGTCGCCAATGTCACCTGAGGCTGTTGTCATTCGTAATTATCTTGATTGGTTGATAACAATACCTTGGAAAAAGAAAACGAAGGCAACTATCAACCTTGCTGAAGCTAAAAAAATACTTGATGAAGATCATTATGGCTTGGAAAACGTAAAGGAAAGAATTCTAGAATTTCTAGCTGTTCAAAATCGAGTAGGAAAGATAAAAGGTTCGATTCTTTGCTTTATGGGGCCTCCGGGAGTAGGAAAGACTTCTCTCGCCCGTTCTATTGCAAAAGCAACTGGTCGTAATTATGTAAAAATTTCATTAGGCGGTGTAAAAGATGAATCTGAGATAAGAGGACATCGTAGGACGTATATTGGAGCTATGCCTGGAAAAATTATCTCCAGTATGAAGAAGGCCAAATCTTCTAATCCGCTGTTTTTAATGGATGAAATCGATAAGATTGGAGCTGATTGGCGAGGCGATCCGGCAAGTGCGCTATTGGAAGTTTTGGATCCGGAACAGAATAAGTCATTTAACGACCATTATCTCGAAGTGGATTATGATTTATCAGATGTAATGTTTATTACAACAGCAAACAGTTACAAAATGCCGACGCCTCTTTTGGATAGATTGGAAATTATAAAATTTGCGGGATATACAGAACAAGAAAAACTGGCGATAGCAAAAGATTACTTGGTTCCTAAGCAAAAAGAGGAAAATGGCTTAAAAGAGTCAGAGTTTCACATCGATGATAAAACTTTGCTTATCTTAATTCAGAATTATACTAGAGAAGCTGGTGTTAGAGGCTTGGAAAGAGAAATCGCAAACTTAGCAAGGAAAGCGGTAAAAGAGCTTACTGAAACTAAGAAAAAAAGTGTAAAAATTACAAAAGAAAATCTGGAAAAATATGCTGGTCCTGAGAAGTTCAAACGCTTAGAAACAGAAAACAAAAATCTGGTAGGTATTGTAACTGGTTTAGCATGGACAGAAGTTGGGGGAGAAATACTTTCGATAGAGTCTATCTGCGTACCTGGAAAAGGAAAAATCACTCTTACCGGAAAATTAGGTGACGTGATGCAAGAATCAATTCAGGCGGCTATCAGTTACGTCAGGTCACGTGCGTCTTCTTTCGGAATTGATTCAAAAACTTTTGAAAATATGGATTTTCATGTCCACGTGCCAGAAGGGGCAACGCCTAAAGATGGGCCTTCGGCAGGTGTTGCAATGGTTACGAGCATAGTTTCATCATTAACTTCTATTCCTATAAGAAAAGACGTTGCGATGACAGGAGAAATAACTCTGCGGGGACGAGTTCTTCCAATAGGTGGTTTGAAGGAAAAATTACTTGCGGCGCATCGTAGCGGTATTAAAACAGTTGTTATTCCGAAGGCAAATGATTCAGATTTGCAGGATATTCCGGAGAGCGTATTAAAGAGCTTGGAAATAGTTAAAGTTGAAACTGTTGACGAAGTACTTGCGACTGCTTTAACTAAAAATGTTTGCGAAATAGCGTGTGCAACTGAACCAAAAGCTTGTTAACATTACCCGAAAACACTATCCTAATGAAGGTTTTGGGGAGTTCGGATGTTGAACATTAAAAAGCGTCATGCAGAACTGGTAAAGTTACTAGGAACGTATTCCAGACAATATTATATCTTTGATGACCCATCAGTTACTGATGCCGAATATGACGCTCTGTACAATGAGCTTCTAGCACTTGAAAAAGAACATCCTGAGCTTTGTTCTGAAAATAGTCCATCTCAGAAAGTAGGAGCAAAAGTATCAAAGGAATTTAAAAAAGTCGAGCATACCGAAAAAATGCTGTCGCTGGAAAATGCTTATAACGAAGATGACATTGCCGCATTTATAGAACGTACCAAAAAGTTGTGTGGAATTGATAATATAGAACTTGTTTTGGAACCGAAATTCGATGGTTTATCTGCAGCCATTGTTTATAAAAACGGAATTCTTGTTCAAGCATCGACACGAGGGGATGGCGCTATTGGAGAAGATATTACTGCGAATATTATGACGCTTAATAATGTTCCGAAAAAAATCGCTAATACATCTGAGCGATTTGAAGTGCGCGGTGAAGTTGTTATGCTGAAAGCGGATTTTCAAAAATTGAATGAAGAGAGAAAAAAGAGAGGAGAAAAATTATTCGCGAATCCCCGTAATGCGGCTGCGGGTTCTCTCCGACAATTGGACGCTAATATTACAAAAGAAAGAAATCTTACATTTTTCGCGTATGCAATTTACTCTGATGATATGAGTTTGTCGACACAGATGGATGTGCTTAATACGCTGAAAACACTGGGGTTTGTCGTGTCTTCTCGTATTAAACTATGTAAAAATCAATCGGAAGCTTACAATTTTTATAGAGAAATGGAGAAAAATAGGGCGTCTTTGGAATATGACATTGATGGAGTCGTGTATAAAACAAATGATTTATCCCTGCAAAAGAAAATGGGGGTCTCCGCCAAGTTTCCGCGGCATTCAATTGCATATAAGTTTCCCGCACAAAAGGCTCAAACAAAAGTTTTAGATATCGTAGTACAAGTTGGAAGAACTGGAAATATAACTCCTGTAGCTGAATTAATGCCGGTTACGGTCGGTGGGGTTGTTGTATCCAGAGCGACTTTGCATAATAAAGATGACCTGCAGAAACGAGATATAAGGGTAGGGGATACAGTGGTGTTGCAAAGGGCAGGCGATGTAATACCGCAGATTCTGTATCCGGTTGTTGAGGAAAGAAGCGCAGATTCTCAGCCGTTCGAATTTCCGACAGTTTGCCCTTGTTGTGGTTCGAGATTAGTAAAAGAAGAAAAAGAAGTTGCGATAAAATGTATAAATCTTAATTGTCATGCACAATTGGTTGAGAGGCTTATACATTTCGCTTCTAAGCCAGCATTTAATATCGATGGTTTAGGGGAACAAAATATTCGATTTTTGTTCGATAATGAAATCATAAAGAGCCCAACGGATTTATTCTATTTAGAGCAGAAAAACCGAGATATTCACTTGGAAAACAATGACGGTTGGGGAAGGCAATCTGTGGACAATTTGTTCCGATCGATAAATAACTCGCGCATAATATCGTTGGATAGATTCATTTATGCTTTGGGAATACCGCAAATTGGTAAAGCTGTTTCGAAATTAATTGCAAAATTTTTCGGAACATATAAGTCATTTTTCGAGTGTGTTGAAAAATTAAATGGGCAAGTGTTACTGGGAATCAACGGGATAGGAAAATCTATAGTCGACGATTTTAATAATTTTTTCGCGAATGAAACAAATATGTCCGTTGTAAGAGAGTTAGCTGGTGATGGTAATTTGCAGGGCGTAGTACGTGTAACCGATGTTGAAAAGCTGGAGGGGGATATTCTCGCAGGCAAGACAATCGTGTTTACAGGAAGTTTGATAAATTTTTCTCGTGATGAAGCAAAAGAGACTGCTGAAAAGTATGGGGCGAAAGTGTCATCGTCGGTGTCTTCGAAAACGTCACTCGTAGTTGTTGGAGAAAATGCTGGCAGTAAATTGAAACAAGCACAGCAATTAGGTATTTCAACAATCTCCGAAGAAGAATTTTTAAATCTTATTCGTAGTGCATAATTTTTTTCGGAAATTAACTATTTTTAAAACAGTTTTGTTACAGAATCCCAATTAAGTAGTAGGTTTTGTGACATGAGTTTTTTTAGTAGTGCTGTAAAATTAATCAGAGGAAAGAAGAATTTTTCTGAAGATTCTAGTGTTCAAAATAACAATCCTGTAGTGACAGAAGAGCCATTAGAGAAGAATTTCTCGTTAAGGGATTATGCTAAGGAATCATTTTCAGTTTTGATAGTTAAGCCATTATCAAGCTGTATGATGAAAATAATCAGAGTAACATCGCTTGGTGTTACCGGAGTGATAATTGGTCTTATAGTTGCGTTATTGAGCATAGGAATATTTTTGCAGTTCGGATCTGTGGAAAATACTGTTGTGTCATCGATTGTATTGAGTCAGTTCGAAAAATTTTTCCCGGATACAGATCTTTCCATGAAATCAGCTATGCTACGTTGGAACCCAGAAGAAAAAGCGCTTGAAATCGATATGAGAAAAGTTCGTTTAGATGATTTAGCGTTTCCAAGAGTTTCTATTTTACCTGATTATACACAATCTTTTAAACAGCACAGATTTGTCACAAAAAGCGTTTCTATTGTGAATCCGAAAATAGATTTGGAGATTAACGATAAAAGTATTTCATTTAATCCTAACTTAGAAAAAGGCGGCAGGATAAAAGAATTATTCGTGCCGCTATCTTCGACAAATATTTTGAAAGGAGTTTTCGATAAAAACGTTGTTGTTAAGTTGATAAATGCAGATGCTTTTGTGAAAGAAAACGGAGCAGATTGGACTTTAAAGAAAATTTACTGCGAGCATGTTATCGGAGAAAAATATCCGCGGGCGTTCGATTGCAGTGCAGTTCTTCCAGGTCAAAAATATACATCTAATTTTAGTATAAAGAGAAACTATGTTGGAGCTGACGCTAATTATGACGTGAAAATCAATGAAGTGAACCCTACAGTCGTAATGAATGCATTTTCAAAGAGAAATACTCCATTAGATAGAAGGATTATTTCAGTATTTGAGGGATATAACCTTCCAATATCTGGAAACATCGGCTTGAAGTTTAATGAAGAAAGCAAATTTTTAGGAGGAAAATTTGATTTATATGCCTCTAGTGGTTCTATAAGATTGCCTGTAAAAAGTAGTCTCTCACTCAATCTCGGAAAGAAAATAGATAACGGAAGCATTTCAGGAAGTTTTACAGAGGATCATGCCAAAATTGACTCCATAAACATAAGTTATGGAGATTCAGGGTTACAATTAACAGGTATAGACGTTCCAATGAGCATGTTTAAATTTTTGGACGTTGCTAACGTCAATGGAACGTTAAGTCTTACAAACATAGATATTAAAGAAATGGAGACGATTCTTCCGAAAAATATTGCGAAATCAGTTGTACCTACGTTTGAAAACTACTTACCTGGATTTAAGTTGGAATTGTTCAAGATAGATGTTAAAGGTCCGGTTATCTTTGGAGAACGTGCGAATGAAGAACAAATAGAAATTGGGCAGGGAATTTTTAAAATAAAAGATGCCAAAATTCCTTTGGGGGAGCATGTTATTACAAATGTTAACGCTACAGCAAATATCGTTGATGATGGATTTGATATAAGACTTATTAGTGCGAATTGCGGAAAGACGAAAATTAACAGCGGCGCATTTTTCTTGTCTAATAAGGATGGCTCGTGGATGGGAAATGTTAATGCAAGCGTTCCTATTGATGAAATACCAGAATATGTAACCAGAATTTCCAATAAGTTATCGTCGCTACCATTAAATAAGCTTGGAATAAAAGGCGTTGCAAACCTAGATATGAAATTAGTTCGTGTAGAAGGGGATACGTTGGAGAATAAAGAACTTCCTTTCAGAATAGTTGAAGGGGATGGAGTTTTAAAAACACCAGATAATACACGTTCATTGAAATTTTCTTGGGGCGAAAAAAGTTGGTATTTGAGTAGTGATGTAGAATGTGGAAGTTACAAGATTAATTTCCGTATGGAAGAAGATTTAGAGAAAAAAGTAGGGCTCGGAACCGCTATGTTTGAATCTCATTCTTCTTTTTTGAAAGCTTTAGTTCCATTTATCCAGAATGTGTGTGAAGGTGATTTTAAACTGAAAGTTGATACCAATTGGACTACAGATAAGCAGGAATTTGACGTCGCTTTAGACTTAAAAAATGCGTCTTTTATTCTGCCGATGCTTGGGGATATTAAGAGCAGAAAAGACAATGGAATGTTTACTGCACACGTTGTTAAGGATAGCCAAGAGTATAATGTAACTGGCATGAAATTAGAAACGGCGGGAAATAAGATCCATGGAAATATGCTATTAGATAGTAAAGGAACCATACTAAAGACGTCTCTAGATACTTTCAATGTTAAGGGATGTAATGCAAAAATTAACCTTCTTAGAGAAGCAAATAATTTAGTCTTGATATCCGCTATAGGTGATAGCTTTAATGCGGAAAATATGGTTGCAACCCTTGAAAAGTTAGAACCTAATCTTACTGTTTCAACGTATGTCGATTTGAAAGAATTGATGCTCTCTGATTGTCATAAAATTAAGAACGCTAAAGGAAATTTTGATGTACGAAATGGTAAACTCGTCGGAGGAGCTTGTTATGGTATCATCGGTGACAGCACAACAGTCGCCTTATCTGTTAAAGACACTGATGGTGGCAAAGACAATTTGATATCGTTATCAGCTTCGAATGCTGGTGAATTCTTAAAATTCATGCAACTGACAGACGGAATAGAGGGCGGAACTTTGAACATTGCTTCAGTGTCTTCTAAAAATAGTAGTTCTTCATTATCTGGTGACTTCGAAATACGTGATTTTATAGTAAGAAACAATCCGCAATTTACGAAATTAGTATCGTTGTCTACAACGAATTTGTTGTCAGGCTCTGATGATATTACAGCAGGATTTAATATTTGTGCCGGTAACTTTATTGCAAATGGCGAGAAAATAATTATTAACGGCAGAGCTGTTGGACCGACGATTTGCTTGTCATTTTCCGGAACTTATAACAGAGTCGATGATGAGCTTAAAGTATTTGGATATTCCCTACCTGTTTCAGCCATTATAAGGGCGCAGAATAATGGAGCATTAACGGCAGTTTATCATTTGAGTGGCTCGCTGGGCGCACCACAATTGTCTGTTGAACCGTTGAAATTTATTGATCTGGATGCTTTGTATTCAATATTTGGAAATTTGCTTCCGATGATTCCGGGGACGAATTTGCAAACGATGGGTGAAACGACAACGACAGTGGAAGAAGATCCATCATCCCCGATTCCTTCTGTTCGAAAGGGAAAGGAGTTTGATAACAAGTCGTTCGATAGAGCTTTGCAAACAACAGAAGGTAATGCTTCTATGATCTCTGAGAAAAACACTAATACTGTAAAGAAAACCATCAATACTAAGTCAGGTGTTACTATAATCAGAGGCGTATCAAAAAACTAATAACATTTTCATAAATCATCTCCGCTTCTCCATTCTGAAAAGAGTGGAGAAGTTTTATTTTGACGATGTCGATATGAAAATGGAAGGGCATTATTGCGTCCAGCATGGTTATAATGTGTATGTTATGGCCGTGCTATTTCCCTGGCATAACAAGGCAACACAAATCGCGAAAAAACTTCGTTATAAATTAGTGTTTAAGGAATAACTTGTTCAAACAAAAGGCCTTACAGAAAGTTACGTCTTCTGAGAGGCCTTTTCGAATTTATTCTTCAATTAAAAGCAGAAATGGCTATCTTTTTATTTTGTAATCAATCCAGCCTATATTTCCGTCTGCGCGTGTGTACACAACGTTTACCGCATTGTTAGATATATTTTCAAAGATAAATACTTTTGTTTTTTCATCCAAATGTTTTGCCGCTTCACTAACGCTCAACAAAGGTAAGTCGTCTAAAATTTCTGCGACGATCATC
>JAILGW010000017.1 GCA_024696365.1 Alphaproteobacteria bacterium
TAGCTCGTTCAACCGAGGTAAACTAAAGCAATATTAAAGTATTTGCAAAATACAAAAGCATTGTTTTGTAATTTTTTGCTTTGTGGCAAAAGCAGGCTGTTTATTCATTAAAAAATGGAGGAAAGAATGCCTTATCAAAAACCTGTATTTTATGCGCAAACGGCTCCGCAAGGAAGCTATGCGGCGGGTTGTCCAGCAAAAGATAATGGTAGCTGGTGTACTTCCCGTAAAGATCCAAGTATCTGCAAGGCTGAAGGTAGAAAGTGCCTTAAATGTGAGAGAACACAGTAGGAAGGAGGAAAATCATGTCTTATGTTAAACCTGCATTCTATGCACAAACAGCACCGGAAGGGATTTATGCAGCAAGTTGCCCGATGAAAACGGGTGTTACCAATTTCTGCAGTTGCAAAATTGGGAAGTAGTTACGGGTGTTTAAGGGCGGTGAAAGCCGCCCTTTTGGTTGAAGATTACTAGGTGAAATTATGTTATACAGACAAAAATTCGATACATTTATCAGAAAATATGAAAATGTCGGTTACATCACAAACAAAGCTGATTTCAGCGACAGAGTCTGCAATGAAAGCGGCGCGGTTTTTCTTCTCGCCCTTTCGAGAGAACCGCAAAGTTTGGAAGAACTGCTGAATAAAATCATTGTTGCTTTCAACGATGTCACGATTGATGATATTCGTCAGGATGTAATTGATTTTTACCGGATCTTGGAGGAAGACGGTTTTATCGTAAGCGGAGAAACACCGGAAGAACTCGACAAAAAGGACATTCGTTTTTCCTATTCTCAGCTTGAACCGAAAACTGTTAAAGAAAATTTTACTCCTAAATTGCCAAGAGCTGAAGAAACGACTCAGTATTTTCTTGACGAGCATTTCAAACAGCATCCTCATTTGACCAGTTTGCAGATGGAGCTGACAAGTCGTTGCAATGAAAGGTGCATTCACTGCTACATTCCGCATGAATACAAAAACACAGACATAAAGCCGGAACTTTTTTACTCTGTGTTGGATCAATGTCGGGAAATGGGAGTTTTAGGACTGACTTTGTCCGGCGGAGAGCCGATGTTGCATCCGCAGTTTCTCGAATTTTTCAAAACGGCGAAAAATTACGATTTTTCGTTGAATGTTCTCTCGAATCTGACTCTTCTGACAGATGAAATAGTCGAGGCGATGAGAACGAGCAGGATTTCGTCTGTCCAGACTTCACTTTACAGCATGATTCCTAAAATTCACGATAAAATTACGACAATTCCCGGCTCTTGGCAGAAAACCTATAACGGAATTATGAAACTTGTTGAAAACGATATCCCGCTTCAAATTTCTTGCCCCGTTATGAAGCAGAATAAAGAGGGTTTGAGTGATGTTTTTAAGTTCGGTGACAAGTTAAAAGTGCGCGTCGTTACTGATTACAACATTATGGCAAAATACGACAACACTCGTGAAAATTTGGAAAACAGGCTTTCTGTTGATGAAGTAGGCGATGTCATTGAAACTCTTCTGAAGGATGATTTGGAATATCAATATCTGATAACCCGCGATGATTATTTCAAAAAATGTGCCGAATATAAAAAAGATCCAGAAGGAATCGTCTGCGGAGTTGGAGTTGCTTCAATCTGTATGGTTGCGGACGGAAATGTTTATCCGTGTGCCGGCTGGCAGAATTGTGTCTGCGGAAATCTTTATGAGAAAAGTTTGAAAGATATTTGGGAAAACTCTCCTAAAATAAACTGGTTGCGTAATTTAAGGAACAAAGATTTCAAAGAATGCGCCGATTGTAAAGACCAGCTTTTCTGCGCGATGTGCATGGTAAGAAATGCAAATGAAAATCCTGATGGAGATCCGCTTAAACTTAATCGCCATTTTTGCGACGCCGTTGCAAAAAACCGCGAAATCGTTGACAAATGGGCGATAGAATATCAGGAAAAGCACAAAAAATGATAGACTGCCATGTCCACATAGGTCAATGGAGTGACAGATATTATGATTATCCGCAAATTTTCGATACGGTTCTCGCTTCTCAGAAAGTGAAAATCGACGGATTGGTATTTTCTTCGACAAGCAGCTGCATTTTGGGTGTAAAATATTCCGAAATAGAGGCTGAAATCGGTGCGATATATTCAGCTAATGACGGAAAAACTGAATATTCTTCGGATGTTGTAAAACCATTGCTTTGGTATGTTCCCGAATACCGCAAGCAAGGCGTTTCCGTCGAAACGGCAATGAAATCTCTGCCTTATTGCGGAATAAAAATTCATCCACGGGCGCATGATTGGGATTTGAACGATTCGGAGAAAACCGATATTCTTCACGAAATTTTTGATTTCGCATCACAGAATAATGTGCCGCTGCTTATCCATAGTGGATATGACGAATTCGAGGAAGCTAAGAAATTTGAGATGTTTTTCAAAGAATATCAGGATGTTAAAGTCATCCTTGCTCACTGCAGACCGATAGAACAGACTGTAGAAATGCTTTTCAGATATCAGAATGTTTATGCTGACAGCTCTTTTGTCGATAAAAAATCGCTGAATATTCTTAAAGAAAACGGTTTCTCCGGTAAAAACGGAAAATTGTTTTTCGGGACGGATTTTCCGATAACCCATTGGTATGCGACCGAAATGTTCGGGCGAAAAATAAATTTTGAAAAGGAATACGAAAAAGACTGCGCATCAGCAGAATATTGTTTAGAAGAATCTTGGTTTTTTTAATTCCCGGCGGGGTAACGCAGGAGAAAAATATGAGTTTTTTAAGTGATCTTGCAGGTTTGGCGGCAAAAGGAACAAAAATGGCTGTTAAAGGTCTGAAAGATTTGAAAAAAGAAAGCGATGAACTTTATATGGAACTTAGTTCCAAACCTTCGAGTGCTTTGAAAGATATAGTTAGACATTCAAGTGGAGGAATAAAGAGAACCATAGCCGCTAAAATTCTTAATGAACGCGGTGAATTAACACGTGAAGATTTCGGTAAATAGGAGGAAGGTATGTGGAAAATTGTAAACATTAAGCTGACTAAGCTTTGTTGTGTCTGCAAACATTGGTGGGATCCCAGCGGTTCCGCTCTGAGACCTAAAAACACCGGCGATTTCTGGGAATTTGATTTTTCGGCGCGTAGAACCTGCACTGTGCGTAAAAGTCAGCAGCCTTCTTGGGCATATTGTCTTAAATTTGAGAGGAAGGATTTTTAAATGGACTCTTGTTGCGGATGCTCAGTAATACTGATTGGCTTGATATTGTTGGCCATTTTGGGAATTCTTGCCCTCATTGTAATCCTGATTTTCTTTTAACCAAAAACTTATTTTTACACCTTTCATCTGGATCGAGGTCGAAAAATTCGACCACGATAATTAAGTCGAAACTGGCTGAATTTATTGGGAAATGTATCAAAGGTACAAATTGTGACCTCAAAAAACCTGCAGGCGGGCCTCCCTCGCTCCGACAAAGAATGTTTTCAAAAAACCGCTTGACTTTTGCAAGCTAATAGCTTACTTTTAGATTGCGTTTTGGTGGCGGAGGTGATGCAATGGGAAGAACATCCAATGTTTTTGCGAGAATCGAGCCTGAAGTTAAAATGCAGGCGGAAGCGGTTCTCAACCGGCTCGGAATTCCGATGTCGAATGCGGTCGATATGTTTTTAAGGCAGGTCGTAATTCACAGAGGGATCCCGTTTGAATTGAAGCTGGCAGAGGGAAGACCTCTTTTTGTCGGCGAGATCAGCAAGGAAGAGCTCGACAAGGAGATCGCGAAAGGTATCAACGACATAGAAAACGGCAATGTCTATTCGGCTGAACAAGTTTCCGATGAAATGAAGCGGCTTTACGACCTATGAACTGGACGATAAATTATTCAGAAAAAGCATTCAACGATCTGAAGGCGATATATGAATACATCGCTTTTGAACTGTG
>JAILGW010000025.1 GCA_024696365.1 Alphaproteobacteria bacterium
TAAAGAAGAAGATGAAATTGATCAACTAGAAAAAGAATTTAAAAACTGTAGTTTGGAAAATTCCCAAGAAAGTTTGCAAAAGAAGTCGTTTTTTCTAGATTATATTCATTCATCACTAATAACAGATTTGTTTGGACAAGCACAGTTGATATTTTTGCCTCATCATGGCACTAATACGGAAAATTCTCAAAGATATTTAGGAAGTTTGAAAAATGAATCAAAAGAACGAACTTTCGTTGTAAATAGTTCACCTTTCGGGCCTCAACATTTACCAAAAAAAAGCACTTGGGAATTGGCACCTAAAGTGCCGGTTCATCCTGAACATCCATTTTCGTTTGGACATGATAATAGTGAAACAGTTAGCATGAAGCTTACGACAAAACCGATTTATGTTACCGGGATCGCCCCATGTGGCATGTATTGTTTCAGAATTTCAGATAAATTTGAGAATGATGGTATTTATATGCTCAACTTATTTAACGAACCTTATTCTTGGTTTAATGTAGTACCGAAATGTAGCAGTATACGTAACTCACATTAGCAAAAGACTAGGGTATTCGTACGTGGTATGAAGGATTTTTATGCGTTGCAGAAAGTGAGTTATTGGTCGTCAAAATAGAAGCTCTAAACTCTATTTTCCGTTGTTTCAACCGCTACAGCGGCCATTTTTGAAATTTGATAACCTCTTGAAAATGAAAGAAAAGTGCCTAGAAACTCTCTGCTGCGAGGTTGCGTAATAGGTATCGTCCGCTCCACCAGAAGCGTGACGCTTCACCCGATTTCTTTCTTTTCAGAGGACATTTAGCTCAGCGGTAGAGCATCACCTTCACACGGTGGGGGCCGCAGGTTCGATCCCTGCAATGTCCACCATTAATTCGTAACCTGTTGATATTTAAGGACAATTTAACCATATCACACAACGATTTTTGTAGTATACGTTGAGGTTACCGTTAGTTTACATCAAGTTCATTGCACATTTGAATCAATCTCTAAATGCCCATTTTCTCCAAAATCCCTCTCTAAAAGCCCAAAATTCTCTAAATAAGGGGTTAGAGAGAAAACTGCAATTTCCGCTCAAATTAGAGTATTTTCTTTAATTTTACATAAAATGTTCTCTAAAAAGTTCGTCGAATTTTTTGGTTACCGAATGGTACTTAAAACGCAACCCGTAATACATTGAAATACAAAGATATCCGCAATTGCGACTTATCGTCAAAAGACCACAGAGAACGCCATAAAACGCCGATTTTCGCTGTTATATCAGGACTTACAAAGCGGGGTTAGAATTCCTACTCCCTTCCGAGGAGCGGTCGTTCCAAAAAACGGAAAAGTGAGACGGAAAGAGAAACGTTGTTTTTCAAAGAGTTAGCAAAAGCGAAAAAATAGGCAATGCCCACCTAATAAGTGGGCAAATAACAAATAATCTCTGTACTGAGATCCTCGCATGATTCCCTGTCAAAGAACAATCCCGGATCTTCCGTTAATTCACTGAAATCAACGTAAGAGAATACATCTTTTTCTCCATTTTTTATTCTGGTTTTCAGTGAGGTGGCCAAGTCTGAGGCATCATCAAAAGACTTACAGTTCTTGAAAATCGCTCCGATTAGCAATGAGATAATTTCGTGTAAGCAATCCTCTTCCTCATCCGGCATTAACAATGAAGGCACTACTTCTGTAGTTAACTCCTTCATCGGTAAAGAGTTTAAATAGTCTGCGATAAATTGTCCTGATTTGTATGACATCGTCGATTCCTCCTGCCTTCTCTCTTACAAAATTTCGATTTTAAATGCAGGAATTTGTTTTGCATCGATGCGAAGATTATCGCGATTAACCATCGCTGTGCCGTTCAGGTGGCATCCGTAAGCTTCCAGAGCCATGATTGAACGAATCATTCCCGTAGAGTTACTCGAAATCGTAAACTCGCGAATACCATTTTCACGGCAGCATTTAATAATATCTTCGGCGTCTTCTTCATCAATTATATCGTAAAAATTAATAAGCTCATTGCCGGCCTCTGTGCTGCTCTTGTAAGCCCAATAGACGTAGCGATTGATTCCGAGCTCCTGCAACGTTTTACCGGAAGCTTCCGCGGTTTCAAACTTCTCTATAAAGAGCTTATTATTTTCGTTTAACTTATTGATATCGTTCATTTTTTCCTCTATCCTTACCTTGTCTTGTAATATAATGCCTTTTTCTTCTTTATCAAGTTAATTCTTTGATTTTATTGGTTTTTATCGTGCCCAGTAAATTTTGCCTTCCATGTGTATTTCCAGATACTCTTCGAAGAGTATTTTTGCAGTAGTTTCGTCTTCATCTTCACCAGCTTCGATATCACATTCGATATCCGCGTATCTATAACAATTATGATCATATGAAAACAAAAGCGTAGCCGTACCGGTCAGAAGTTCATCTTTTCCTATTACAACGTAGTCTCTTGAGCTAAGTTTGCGCCATGGCTTGCCATCTTCATCGATAAATATATCATCGCTGTCTTTTATACTTAATTCATTGATATTATTCATTTTTTCCTCTATCCTTAGCTCGTCTTGTAATATAGAGCTTTTTTCTTGATTATCAAGTTAATTCTTTGATTTTATTAGGTTTTATCGTGCCCAGTAAATTTTGCCTTCCAGATGTATTTCCAGATTTTCTTCAAAGTAGATTTTGGCTGTACGTTTGCTCCAATGTCTGTCGGCCTCAATACCGTGTTCAACATCAACATATTTAAACCAACCGTGTTCGCCCGTAGAAAACAGCGTCGCTGTGCCAACCAAAGGCTCATCATCTGTCATCAAAACATAATCTCTGGAACAAACTTTCTTCCACTCTATGCCATCATCATCGACAAATATATCATCGCTGTTTTTCGTATTTAACTTACTGATATTATTCATTTTTTCCTCTATCCTTATCTCGTTTTGTAATATAGAGCCTTTTTCTTCTTTATCAAGTTAATTCTTTGATTTTATTAGGTTTTTATCGATTTTTCTTTTCAGACTATCGTCTTCTCCTGCTCACTCCAAAGAAGCGGAATCTTCCCTGTGAGGATCTGTTGAGTCGAGAAATTTTTCGGCATCCAGCCGCTCATGATCATCTTTTTGATTTTCGGACTGAAGTAATTGAATTGCAGAATGCCACGGAGATATCGAGGCGAGATTTTATTCAGTTCACAGAATTCTCTTTGGCTGATTCGTGGATTCTCGAGAAGACGTTTTTGCAGGATATAAGCTTTCGTCAGGAGCTTTGAAAGTGGTGTGATTTGATAAGCATTTTCAGGTTTTACAACGTTGGCTCTGCGACCTTTTTTCGTGTTGATTTTCAGCGGAATAAATACTTCCGGTGCCAATAATTCCATCTTCCGCTCCTCAAATTAATCGCATAATCAGACTATCGAAACCTTCGAGATTGAGGTCAATTTTGACTCCGTTCTCCTGCATCACGATCTTATTAACCAGCATGTGAATGATCTTGCGCTGCTCAGTTTGATACAAATATCCCCAAACATCATTGAGATTTTTTATCGCCGTCATCAGGTCAGTTTTTGAAACATCTTTACGCCTTTCAGCTAAATGATTTAGTCCCATCACAACCTCAGGCGATTTCAAAATGCGAACGATTTCTTCGACAACTCGCTTTTCTATGATTTCAGCGGGAATGGTGTGCTGTGTAGCCTCGCAGGACTTGTATCTCAGATGATTGGAGCAAGTGTAATACCGATACTGCAACCCACGCTTATTGGAGCAAGTTTTACGCATCAGCACATTGCAAGCTCCGCAATAAACCAGCCCTTTCAAAAATGACGGAGTCGTTGTTTTGTGTTCTTTGTGCCCCGGCTTTTCATGCTTTTTAAAAATTTCCTGCATCTGATTCCAAACGGATTCTTCAATTATCGCTTCATGTTCGCCGGAATAAACATTCTCTTTGTGAACAACGCAACCTTTGTAATACGGATTTCGAAGGATTCGCAAAATCGCCTTCGGTTCGAACTTCTTACCGAGAGTATTCTCGTTTCTTGGCCGTGTCCGATACCCCGCAGCGTTCAAAATTCCCGCGACCTCCAAATAGGATTCTGTCTGCAAAAACTTATCGTAAATAAATTTCACGATTTTTGCTTCTTTTTCATTGATAATAAGTTTTCGATCTTTGCATGTATAACCCAATGGAGGAACTCCTCCCATCCACATGCCTTTTTTCAAAGACGCAGCAAACTTATCTCTTATACGTTCACTGGAAAGCTCGCGTTCGTATTGAGCAAAACTCAACAGAATGTTCAGCATTAATTTCCCTGATGACGTAGATGTATTGAACGACTGAGTCACCGAGACGAAACTGACATTATA
>JAILGW010000045.1 GCA_024696365.1 Alphaproteobacteria bacterium
CTAAAGGCGAGACTCGTCGGATCGTCCATATGGTTATCGGCGGCGTAGACCACAACGATCCGAAGACCAACGCAATACTCCCTACCGAGGAAGACGACTGGGTTCTCGTAAAATAATTTCGGCCTACTGCGTTTTCAAAAAAGATTTTGTGATATAATAATTACAGAATTAAAAAAAGAAGGAGAACAACAATGACCTATTCCGAAAAAATCGAACTTCTCTCGGGGCTCGCCGATCTCACTCAGACCATTCTGAAACTGACGAAGATCGTGGCGAACATTCAGCCCGACGGCGTGAGACCGACCATTCCGGAGTATCAACTCAGTGCTCTGGAAGAACTCAAAAAGGCAAGTCCGGAAGAAAAGATCTCGGTCGTCAAGGACTTTCTTCAGACCTACCTCGATTCCGACGACGATCCGGTCATCGATGACAAGGACGACGAGCCAATTCCCCCGACGACGAAGATCGTCAATATGATCCCATTCGATCTGCATCAGTTCGTGCCCTATGGTTCCGACATCAGATGCACCCGTCCGACCAAGGATCGCGAGTACATCCGCATTCTCAAGGTTTGCCGCGGCAAGTTCCTGACGGTCAAACACATCTTTCCGAACGTCAAGAATCCCGACCGGTACGAGTTGATCACGCTTCAGAGACTCGGTTATCTGCAGAGATATACCGAAGACAAGTACGTACTCAGTCGTTGGCGCGACGGTAAAGTACGTGAGGCCCGTAAGGTCTGGTTTAAGACCACTCCGAAAGGCGAGGAACTTCTCAGAAAGGTCGGCGTTTAATGGAACGCCGGCCCTTCGACGATTCAGAAGTCAATCAACTGGCAGAAGAGATTGACGACTCTGAGGTTGAAACGGTCTATACCGTAGTGCTTCAGGGACTGGATGAAAACGATCTGCCGACCCAAGACAAAGAAACGGTCTATACCACTAAAGACTATGATGCGGCTCTCCAAGCCTATGAGGCAAACAAAGCGGCCGGTGCTCCTGTTCCCGACGATCCCAAGACCAAATATTATGCGATTCGTCTGGATGCGGCTACCGAAAGCGATGCGTGGACGAACAACATCGAAAATCTCTGGTTAGACTAAGAAAGGAAGATAAATGAATCAGGATTCCAAGCAAGCATTTGCCGAAGAGGCCAAGATCATCGGCGATTATCAGAAGGTATCGCTTCAGGACCTTGCGAACGGCTACCATTTCGCTAAGTTGGACGGCAACAAGAGACTGCAAGGCGCATTTCTGTCCGCAGTTATCTTGCGTGGTTGGTATAACGTCGACAAAATATATCAGATCTGCAAGAATATCATCGGATTTGAGCGTGAAGACGCACTTTCCAAGTATCAGGACTGCGTGATTCAGGCACTCGATTCTGCTGCATGGCTCGACCCCTCAAAGAACTTGACCGCACAGCAGTGCATCAACCAGACTTTGAGAACTCGCGGTGCTCCTGCGATCATCTATGAGTCCAACCTCGCGAAGAACAAGGGTTGCACGACGCTTCAGTCTCTGGACGAGACTATCAATGACGGAGCGGACCATGAGTTGACTCTTCTGGACACTATCGAGGACGAACACTCCGATATTGCTGACGTTGACGCAAGCAATTTCGCTATCGCGCTTGTTCAGAAGTACATCAACAAAAACAAGGTCATCGAAGCGATCATTCTCGATACGATTGCCTCGCACGATTTCAACAAAACTACGAAGACCGTAATTAAGGAGATTTCGCCCGAAGGAAAAACCGTAAAGAGAACTGAGGAACTTCACGAGTTTTCCGCGAGACAGTGCATCAAGTATCTGAGCGACCTTCCTCTCGACTACACGAAGTACTTTTCTAAGAAGTATATCGTAAAGGAGCCTATCGTCGAAGCAGCAGTTGCTAAGGTTCGCGCGTCCAACAATCAGAAACTTTACAAGTATCTGAACGCCGCGTTGGACTATTCACGAGCAATTGTAAAGATTTAAGGTCGTCCTAAAAAACGGCCTTTTTTCTATTGTATTATATAAAGTAAAGAAATAAGGAGAGGGAGAATGTTTCTCGATTTACTTTGTGATAACAACTACATCAACGTAAGCATTAAGTTCATGAAGATCGTCGGAACCGAGACGGCCGTATATTTTGCGGAACTTCTGAATATTATTCGTGAGGTGGTCCGCAAGAAGAAATATAACGAGCAGGGATTCTTTAAGGTCGATCGTAAGTACATCGAAGACCGCACGACTCTGACGAAAGAAGAACAGTACGATTGCGACGTGATTCTCACCAAGCTTTTGATTCTGTCTGCGAGTCCCGAGGATTTGGACGTAGTTCGAGTGGACCTTGAGGAGTACGCCAAGATTCTTGTTGACGACAACATGAAGTGCATCAAGTCCGAGAAGAAAAAGCTGAAGGTCACTACGGCTGATAGAACACAACAGAAGCGAGCCGGCATGGCAACTACATTCAGAAAGATCATTGAGGGTTATGAACTTCCTGAAAATCTGACGAAAGCCCTCTCAGACTGGACTGACACTATTATCATTACCGCAGCGCGTCCAATCAACAAGGTCATCATCAATACCTTTATCGAGAAGGTAATGGGATATTCTACGAACGATGCAGTGCGACTTGAAATCATTTCGCAAGCGACCGTAAACGGATGGACGAACGCAGACTGGGCGATCAATTCCTATTTAAGGAATGTTCGTCAGGGAACTACGTCTGCTGTAACCTTGCCCGAACAAAAAGTTTCTCAAGGATTTGCAGAACAAGCATTCTAACTGCGTTTTTATCTGTTTTTTTATGATATAATTATCTTGAAAATAACAGAAAGGACTAATTAACAATGAGTGCAGATTACTGGTCGGTAAAAGGAATCGGCGTGAACGAGGAAGATCTGGCTAATGAGGTTAGCGGTCCGAAAGTCGTCGCCGCGTTGAAAAAACTGAAAGAGGCCGGTGTGTTTAAGCGGGCCGCGGCAGACGTACAGAAGAGTCTGAAGGCGCTTAATAACACTTATGGCGAAGACATGGACAGCGACGACATCTATGACATGCTCGATTCGCTGGGCATCTATACGCTGGTCGAGCTTCTGTCGGACATTCTCGAGACGTCTACCGGTACTTGTCTGTTCAACTACCTCGAGACTGGTTATCAGGAAGGGTATCTGTTCTATCCGGCGAAGTATCAATGGGATATGCAGGCAAAAGACCCGGTTACGCGTGGACAGGTCGAGGATATTCTCGCCGAAGCGATCGTGAAGATTACCGATCTTTCGCAGGACGAGGCAAAGACGTTGATTAAGGACATCGATGAAGCCGGAGAATATTAAACCGTAACCGCGTTAATTTCATTTTCGTCGTGATATAATAATATCAGAAAAAACAAGGAGGACAGGAAGATGCTTCAGAAGAACATCGAAAAGGCGGAACGTCGTGCTCGCAGAAAGCCGGCGATTCCCTATACCCGCAAAGGCCCGACTAAGAAAGGTCTGCTGAGAGCGGCGGATCGTAAGTACAAGAAAGTCTATGAAGGAGCGTGAAACATGAGAACAAGTAAGTACATCGGAAAAACTTTCGACAACGGCTGGATGTGCACGGAGATCGTGCTGGCAAACGTTCAGGGCAAGAGATCCAAACGACCTGGCAAGAGAAACTATCGGTATATCTTTCAGCGCAGAACGTCCGACGGTCTGGCGGACAAGATCATCGTTCTGAACAGCACCGACGCGGCGGCGGTCTATCAGGGCCGGACGTTGATTGAGGAACTGGCAGATCAGCGTCAGCATACCAAGAACATCAAGCAGTCCGTTACCTACGCGTACAACTGAGAGGGATTGAAAAAATCCCTCTTTTCTTTTTGTCTACTGCGTTAATCCAATTGTTTTTATGTTATAATTATATCAGAAAACAATAAGGAGAAAGAACATGCAGAAACTGACGTGGAAAGACCTTGACGAGTCCGAAAGGGCCGCAGCGGAAGAACAGTATCTATGTATCCGCGAAGATGAGGAGGAGCGTTCGCGTGACGAAACGAACGAGTGGTTTCCTGACCCTATCGACCCGTCCGGCGTCGAGTACTGCACGTTTTACCGAGAAGAGATAGACGGTGAAACCGTTATACATGTCATGATTTAAGGAAGGAAAAAAAGAAATGAGAACGAGAGACTATATCACGAAAGCACTGGTCGATGAAGTCGCCAACGGTCTGAAGGCGGCGATCGAGTCATTGACCACTACGGACGCTACCTGTTATCGGATTCTTCTGCAGGACCCGCACACAGGAATGGAAGACAGAGATCTCGCGATTTTTGTCGGCTGGGAAGATGGCTATGATGCGGATGATGAAGACCTCTACATTTCCAACGCTCGTAAACTTTCGCCGGATTCTCGGTGGACCTGTGGACATGCAATTTGCTGCGGTGTTAAAGTCAGATGCGACATCATGTGGTGTGATTACGAGTATCTCAAGTTTCCGCGGTACAAAGAAGATGGAGAGTTTCCGTGGTGCGGAGAGTCTACGATCGCCAAAGATGACAACTACAAGGTCCTTGCGAAAGATCTTCTCACGGCGTACTGCGCTCTCAAAAAGGGAATCGAGAAAGGCGAGATCGAACTGTAAAAAGTTTTATCCTACTGCGTTTTTCAAGTTCTACTTATGATATAATAAGTATGAACAAAAAACAAAGGAGAACAAACCAATGCCGAAAATCTGCACTTACGTCAGAGCCGAACATCACTTCATGGACATCCTCGCTTCCGTCATCGGTCAGATGAGCGACGGTATCTGGGAGAACACCCGGTCGATGGAGAAGTACTGGAAGAGCCTCGAGGTCGGGACCGATGCGAACGGTTATATCTGCATCGAGGACAAGCACTTCGTCTGCGGCGATCCGGTCGAGTTCATGGCCAACAAGATCAAGCAGATCGTCAAGATCGAGGCCGAGGACAATCCCGGAGGTCATCTCGAATGGGATCGGCTGAACCCGACAAGGACTTCCTACATCAGCACGTACGATTCGGACGCTCACGGCGCCATCACAGTCGGCGAGTGCTACCTGCTCTACGAAGCGCTCAAGGGACGGGACATCAGCAAACATCGGTACGCGATCGAGCAGAAGTACGAAGTCAACTTCGAGGACAACACCGGAAGTGACTACGATCGGACGGTCACGGTCTTCGCGATCGATCCTTACGAGGCCGAGAAGAAGGCCAAGGAGAACTTCATCATGGGCTTCAAGATCAAAGCGAAAGTCGCTTAACGGAAAGGCCGGATTATTCCGGTCTTTTCTTTTACCTACCGCGTTTTTATCTACTTCAATATGTTATAATAACTATAGAATAAAAACAAAGGAGAACAATTATGAGCTACGCAAGCAATCATGAAGGTAAATGTGCGTTCGTTCAATTCCTGCTCAAGCCGCTTCTGCTCAACATGGATTGCGGGATCAAGGAAGTTCGGTATCTGGACGAGAAGAGTTCCTTGACTCGCCTGTATCCGGAGACCGTCGAGATCGTCAACGCCAATCCCGAAAAGTCGATGAGCGTCAACGTCACCGGCGACTCGAACTACGCTCTGGTCTGCGACGTCATGAAAAAGATGTTCGGGCTGGACTACTGCGTTTTTACCGACTGATTTGTGATATAATTATAGTAGTAAAAACAAAGGAGAGAAGCAATGAAAAAGTACTATGCAAGAGAATATCCCAGCGAATATTTTGACTACGAGTGCTACTACAACGGGGACGATGCAGAAAACGACAACTTCTGGGCGGGCGGAAACAGAGACTTCTGCGAAGTCAACGAGCGTCTTGGAAAGGACTTCCTGAAGGACCTCGAGCACTTCTACGACGACTGCAACAC
The DNA here is from genome assembly GCA_024696365.1 of Alphaproteobacteria bacterium. GTDB lineage: Bacteria > Pseudomonadota > Alphaproteobacteria > UBA3830 > UBA3830 > JAILGW01. The sequence goes on from JAILGW010000045.1 coordinate 5,856, forward strand.
GACCGACGAAGAGTTTGCCGACGAAGAACCCGAATGCGATGCCTTCAAAGCCGAGATCGTTCGACTGGCTGACAGTTGGCTGGCTTCGTACAATACGAGAGACAATCACTTCACGTACGAACAGGCCAAAGAAATCTACGAGGCAGCCTCCGCCTTCTTCGACGGGCCGTATGCAGAAAGACTGGAAAATCACAGGAAGGCTCTTTCGGTCGTTATGGGTATCAAGTTCACGTCCGGCACTTTGAGAGGCTGTTCTCAGGGTGACTGGCTCGACTACATCGCTCCGGAAACGATGAGCCAAGACAAACTGGACTACATCGAAGCAGTCCTCTTCGCGACCGGAACCGAGTTCGAGACCACGGAAGTGCCGATCGACAGTGCGGACGACTTTGATACGGCGCACGACGCCGGTCAGACCAACTACCTCTACACGGCAAAGTGGGCGGACGATGACGTCAAGGCAGATATTGCCAGACAGATCGGTTGCAAGCCCGAAGAACTTGCGGTTCTGAAAATCAAGGAAGAGCATCACATCACGACTTACGATTATGAGGAAGTCTAAAAACTTCCTCTTTTCTTTTTTTGACTGCGTTAATTTGACCACTTTCATGTTATAATATAACTGTAAAAAATCAAGGAGGTAAGTAATGATGCAAAAACAGGTAACGCAGGCATTCAGGAAAAAAGTATACTTACTTGGCCTCGGTAAAAATGGTCGTCACTACTGGTTGGAGGAGCCGTCTTGGGACTGTGGCTGGTATTGGGGTTTCGGTTACGTTGAAACTTATACCCTTGATAATAGTCCATCACACTCGCGTGATATTTACTCTCATCAGCATTTTGACAGTCTGTTTTTGAGCGGTCCTAAAGACTGCTATTCGATGTTCACCGAGTTTTTCGAGGAAACTCCTTTGACCGAGGGAGAGATCTGGCAGTTGCTTGAGTTGATGAAAACGTTTTATACGCTAAAAGAGGCCGCAGCCGCCTACAGTATTGGCGGCTCTCATATCACCGAAAATCAATTCAAGAATATGCTAAAGAACGAACATCACGCGAAAGAGTTGAATGCTGTGGTAATTCCACAGATTACCAAGGGTGCCTGTAAACTCTTAACGCCGGAGCCTATTCAGGACTGAAATAGAAAAGCCGAAGATTGTTTCGGCTTTTTCTTTTCTACCGCGTTAATTTGGTCTCTTTTGTGTTATAATATATTTGTAAATAAAAAACAAAGGAGAATGATTGGTATGAAAGAGCATGTGTTCGAGTGTTGCATCTGCCACCGGTTCTTCACCGGATTCGGCAACAACCCCGACGGCGCCATGTGGCTGGATGAGGACGGCACGATCGTCGATCCCAAGTTCAAAGCGGATGACCGGTGCTGCGACGAGTGCGACGGGATGTATGTGATCCCCGGCCGAATGTATCGGCTTCAGCAGTCGCGGGCGAGAGTGAACGGGACAATCTGAATGAAAGTGGGGCGGGAGAAATCTCGCCCTACCGCGTTATTCTCCGTCGATTTGTGATATAATATAATCACAAGAATGAAAGAGAGGACAGTCTAAGATGAAAGAACTCACCGCTATCAAAGGAAGTTACGTCGAACAGTTGAGGTCTCACAAGACCGAGATCGAAGGCCTCTACAACAGTCGGTCGATCAATGCCGGTCAGATGAAAGAGATCGTCAGAAAGATCATCGTCGAGACCAACGACAAAGAACTGTCCGAAAAGTCGACTGCAACGAAAAGATTTCTTCTTCATCTCAATCAGTCTAAGACTAAACTGGATATTCTTCAGTTGGTCTGGAACGCTCAGATGAAGGGCGATAATCTCGGAACCATTTGAAAGAGAGGTAAACCAAAATGAAAATCTATCTGGACAATTTCACCGATTTCGTTCCGGGCCCGTCCGCAAAAGAACTGTGGGACGAGATCGACAGCAAAGGAAAAATGGACGGTTTCGAAGCGCTTCTCGATGAGTGCTATCCCGAAGGGCTTTCCGACGGTCGTCTCAACGATCTTCTTCGGTTTGAAGAGGACTGGATTCGTGAGATGCTGGACATGCCGGAAGATGAGGAAGAGTCCTTCGACTGCCCGTGTGATTGCACTGAGTGCGACTACGCGGACAAGTGCTCTGAGAACGGTCGCTACGACTTTTACGGTGAAGACACCTTCGAAGGTGGCGGTGATGAGAAAGATGCGGAAGATGACGATGATCTTCTGACCGATCTTCAAGCCGAACAAAACGAACAACAGAAAAAAGAAAAGAAAAGGAGAAAAAGAAATGTTGATCGCTATCGTTATCCTGTCCGTGCTTCTCTTCTTCGCAATCCTGTTCGCACTGGCCTTTCTGGTCCACGCCAAGTACACTACGAGTATGCTCAAGATCGAGGCTGAATATGCTCAGTCGCTCAAGAAGACAAATGAGTCTCTGCTGGCTAATCAAAAGAGTCTAATCGATAATCATATCGAACTTCTGAATCGGTTTAACAATCTTACGCAGTGGACGATCAATCACGGACTGTACACTGAGGAAGAGCCGGTCGATCCCGAAGACAGAGATGATGAACGTATGTGGGGTGATCCCTCAGACCCGAATACCTATGACGACGAGGACACCGTGGAGTCGGTACAAGAGGTGTACGACTTAGATGACATCGATGCCGATGACATCGATCAAATCGTAGACCAAGTGGTAGACAATTATAAAGAATAACGAGGCGGAGGAGTGAAAAATGAAAACTGCAAGAGGATTTGAGGTCAAGCATTTCAAAGATACCTACGATCTTGACTGCTCTATCCAAGAGAGTAGTTCCGCGGAAGAGGAAAAGATTTGGCTTGGTGTACACAATGCTCCTATCAAGATAATGGTGAAAGACATCGATGCTTTCCGTGCTTGTAATATTATACCAGAAGGGGCTAATGCGCACAGTTGGTGTACAGTTGAGTTACCAGAAGAAGCGTTGGTGGAAAGCCGTATGCATCTCAATCAAGAACAAGCACAGTGGCTTATCGATGAACTGCAGTACTTCGTCGATAACGGCTATCTGAAAGAAGAAAAGGCGGAAGAATAAAAACTTCCGCCTACTGCGTTTTTAAGAAGAGTTCTGTGGTATAATAATTACAGTAAAAAAGAAAGGAAGTACAAACCAATGTTCGAAATCATGTTCAATGATCTTAAGCCCGAGGCCCAAGAGGAGTTTCTCAAATATATGGGGCTCAAAGACGCGTCCGAAGGCAATTATGAGGTCGTCCCAATCGCGACGGTCGATTGCAACGACGACGAGGAAGAGGAAGCGGATAAAGTCATCTGCCTTGCGGAAGGCAACTATGTGGAGGACCTCGACGGTTGTCTACTGGTCAATTCTGACATCGACTTTGGAGACGCCGAGACTGTAGATGTTTCCTACGAGGGCAACCCCGATCACTACACGCGGTACCGTGTCCTCATGACCAAGGGGGATTTCGGCGAAACTATCCTCGATCCGACCGGCTATGAGTACGATGAGGAAAACGAAGACCTCAAAATGCCGTGGGAGCAGTACTGAAAACAATCGGAGAGGGAGGATAGAAAAATTATCCTCTTTTTCTCGTCCTACTGCGTTAATCCCGCTAATTTCACGTTATAATAATAACAGAATAAAAACAAAGGAGAAAAATAAAATGAAAAAGAACAAAAGAATCTTCGCAATGGTACTGCTGCTCTGCATCCTGCTGCCGATCACTCTGCTCTTCGCGGGCTGCAATAAGGCGATCGGTCTCGGAAGTTACACTTTCAACGGGATCATCATCAGCGTGCCCGGAAACGACAAGCACGTCTGTCTGACGGTCGTCAACTGGCATGACGATGATACCGGCATCGAAGTGAAAACCGAAGAGTACGGAGCGATCTTCTGCAGCGAAGGCACCTACATTCTCTTTCATGACAAATGCCCGATTTGCGGCAAGACGAGAGGAGACTGACCATGATCAAGAAAGCACTCAGAGACCTCACGCTGGGCGAACTGTCAACGGTCTGTAAAAGACGCGATGCAGTTTGTGCCAATTCCGGCAGCACTTGCTTCGGCTGCCCGCTTCATGCTGCGTGCGAACACGGACCCGATCGGTTGAATCTTGACCTCGAGGTCGAGGTCCCGGAAGAGATTGGGCTGATCTACAGCGTCGATTTGTCGCTTACCACAGAGAAGTACGTTGACGAAAACGACCTCAAAGACATCTTGACGGATGTTCTGGAAAAAGGACTCGAGGACTATCCTGTCAAGTTGGCGCCCGAATCAGTCATCAGGGTTCGCAGCGACGGAATCCTCAACAAGTGAACAAAACAAAAGCGTCCACCGGTCTCGGAGAGGACGCTTTTTTCAAGCCTACTGCGTTATTCTAACGGGATATGTGGTATAATAATATCAGAAAAATAAAAGGAGCGAAATTATGGCAATTACGACTTTCTCTCAACTCGAAAAAGATGTGCGGGCGAAGTTCACCGGCGCCGAAGCCGGCAGTGACTGCTGGAACGTTCTGACTTATCTGAGGAACGGACTTCAGGATTTTGTGGAAAATCTCGGTCTGAACCGCGATAACGTTCAGATTTACTTTGACCGGCGCAACAAGTGGTCCGGCTGTATCCGGTACCGCGGGCAGAGTCTTGTCTGGATCGACTGCACTCGCTACGTCATGCACAAGAAAGCGGGCCGGTATGATTCTCAGAAGTACGCTTACAAGACGATCAACCTCCTCTACCCTACCGTCGTGGTCTCGGATTCGATCGAAGAAGCGTTTGAGGCGGTAGGTGGAATTGCGGACAAAGTGCAGGTCAGAGCGGACGAAGAGAAGGCGTACATCGTCTCGCTCTACAAAAAGATCATGGCAGACCGAAATGAAGACGCCTACGGCGCTCGGATCTTACTCGACAAGGCGCACAAAATCTTTTATGAGATCAAGGGCAAGATAACCGAGTAAAAAATAAAACGCGGAAAGTTTCGACCTACCGCGTTTTTCTCTTTCAAACTGTGGTATAATAAAAGTACAATAAAATAAACGGAGGAATACTAAGATGCTTATCGTACTTCTCGCAATCATCGGTGCGGCACTGAAACTGTCGGGCGGTCTCGCTGCGGCCTACTGGATTTGCTTCGGTCTGTACAGCCTGTGCTGGCTGATCGTGACCGTCTGCAAGATCATCGCTCGCCTTGCGGACTGACCGGGAGGAGGTGAAAGAGAAATGACAAAGCAGGAGAAAATAATAGTCAGTGCCTATACAGGTTATCTGATGTGTGATATTTCCGATATGTACGAGTACATCGAGAAAAAGCTCGGAAGACCTGTTTGGACGCACGAGCTTGCTTCGAAGGAGGTAATGGCAGAAATCCGAGAAGCAACTAAAAGTGATTTTCTGAAACTGTGCAAGGACGGGGAGGAGGACTAATCTATGCACGATCTTGACAAACCGGATTTCATCGTACTTGTCGGGCTTCCCGCGTCCGGCAAGTCTACTTTTGCGGAATCTATTTCGCTCAACTACAAACATTTCGGGCATCCATGCATCGTTCACTCGTCCGATGCGATCAGAAAGGAACTGTGGGGCAGCGAGGAAGATCAGCAACATCCTGAGATCGTCTTTGAGGAGATGAGACAGCGGACGAGAAAGTCCCTCTCGGAAGGCGTTTCGGTCGTCTACGACGCCACCAACCTGTCGCGTAAGAGGCGCGTAGGACTCCTTCAGGACCTCGGAAAATCTTTTGAGGGTAAGAAGATATGCGCGGTAGTCCTCGCGCGTCCTGAAGAGATTTTGAGGCGTAACGGTGCGCGTGAGCGTCACGTACCCGAAGACGTTATCCACCGGATGCTTCTGTCGTACCAACCTCCGTGCTTCGGAGAGGGCTTCGACGAGATCCACTACGTTATCGAAGACGAAACAGACGGCTACTGCAGATCTCTTCTGGAAAGGATGCAGGGGTTCGATCAGGAGAACAAGCACCACACTCTCGACCTTTTCGAGCACTGCAGGAAAGTTCAGGAGTACGTCGATAAAAAGACCGCCGGGTTGGACGATGTACTGCACCTCGCGGCGTTTATCCACGACGTAGGCAAACTGTACACCAAGACCTATAAGAAGGCGAACGGTGAAGAGGACGGAGACGCACACTACTACAGTCATCAGAATGTAGGTGCGTACCTCGCTGCGTTCTTCTACGCAGTCGGTGACAGCGACCTTGCGAAAGAACGGCTGACGAATCTGGTCTACCACCATATGGACCCGTACTTCAACCACGGCGAAGACTTCTCGAAATTGGGAAGATTTCACGACGAGAAGTTTATCGAGGACATCAAACTCCTTCACGAGGCGGACGTTCAGGCACACTGAAAAACAGTTCCCCTACTGCGTTTTTATCTCATAGAAATATGCTATAATAAGTATAGAAAATAAAACACAGGAGAATGAAAGCCAATGAAAACTATGTATGCACTCGCGGTTGACTACAGTCCTCTCGACGATCCGGGAAACGTTTTCGTGCTCGGCTGGAGCAACGAGGACGATTACTACGATACCTACACGAGAACCGTGTACGACATCCTCGGCGAGGAGCCGGAGAACGGCCTGATCGATACCGGTTACGGGGTGTTCGTTTATGCGGACGAGGACCCAAAGCGGCTCGAAGATCAGGTTAATGAAGCGAAGCGGGAAGGCATCAATGCTACGATCATCAAGATCGACGAGACCGACGACGAGTTCGATGTGAGTTCCGTTCAGTGAACCACTGAAGAGAGAGGGACCTAAAAATCTCTCTCTTTTTATTTCCTACTGCGTTTTTCTCACGACTTTTGCCGTATAATATATGTAGAAAGAAAGTGAGGATATGAAAATGACCGTAACTCAGTTGTTCAATCATTTCTCAAAACCGTACGTCAACGAGATCTACTACGTTGAGGGAATGTCTATGGAAAAGGCCGACCAAGAAGGCCGTTGGAATATGACGACCCTTGTGAGATCGTTCGAGGTCAACTACGGCGACAGAGAAATCAGAGACTGGAAACTATGGAATGACGAAAAGTCCAACAAACAGTTTTTCGAGATCGCCCTGAAAAAACAAAGGAGAATACAAAAATGAGCACTCGTGCGTACATTGCGAAAATCGACGACAACGGCCGGGCTACGGTTATCTACAGCCACAGCGACGGCTATCTGGATTACGTGGGGAAAGTCCTCGCGAACTACTACACCGACCCGGCTAAGGTCGACGCTCTTCTGGCACTCGGAAACATCAGCATGCTCGGCGTTACTCCTGTCGACGACCCGCGGATGTGGGACTCGTATGAATATGAAGAGACTCCCGAAGGCTTTTGTGTAAAATGTCGGACGTACAAAGGAAGAGGCGACAAGGACGAAGACGCGACGGTCTATCCGTCCTACGACGAGCTCGTCGCGGACACCGGAAAAGGACAGGACTACAACTACGTCTACAAGAACGGCGTCTGGTACTACGATAGTTTCAGGTGGCCGGACTTCGACAAAGGTCCTCTGAAAAGAGTTCCGAAATAATTTCGAACCTACCGCGTTAATCCCCCACAACTTGTGATATAATAAAAGTACAAAAATACGAAAGGAAAATACACAATGAAAACGAAACTCAGTTTTTCTCGCCGGTACCCCGACGGGAGCATCACTCGGCATGATCCGGCTTTTCAGAAGGGCGGCGCGCTGTATGAGCGGGCCAACCTGATCACGATCGAGTACTTCGACGACGACGGCGATCTCGTCGCTTACATCGACGTCGTGAGA
>JAILGW010000047.1 GCA_024696365.1 Alphaproteobacteria bacterium
CAGCACCTTCTAACTCAGCACCTTCTAACTCAGCACCGTGCCGCTCTTTATGTATTCTTTTTACGTTATTAAGGATCCTTTCCTCTATCAGTTTGATGCTCTCTGGATGAGGATTCACTGCTGCCATGGTTAAAGCTATAACATCTCCTCTGAATAGTGATATGAGAGGTATTATACGTTCTAATTCTGCATCTCTGTCCGCTACAAGCCTCTGAGCCGAAGTTGTGGATGCAGATGGTGATGGTGCCTGCGGTACGAAGTTATTAAGTTTCTGCACCACAAGAGGCCGAGTCGGAGTTGTTGGTACAGATGATGGCTGCGCGAAGATATCTTTTTCCTGCGTTTCAGTAGCTTGAGACACAGTTACTAACGTAGATGACGATGACGATTTCGGCGCGACTTTTAGTTCAGCCATAGCTTTACGTGATGATGGCGATGAATTTGGAGGAGATGGTATGAGTCGATCCGTGTGTAGGCTTGCAGAAGAAGAACAAGCCAAACTGTAAATTATCATAACTAAAAAGGCACTCCATATTTTCATATTTTTTGTCATTAAAACCTCCTTCTCCAATAATAAATATTCGATCACTTTGCTCCAGCCGAACAAAAAACAACAACTAAAAACTACGAACGGTCATTAAACGAATGGTTCCACCTTTTAAGCGATTCTCTGTTTTAAACCACGCATCTGTCTGTTTCGCAATGCTCTTATCTGTCTTTTTTGCCTGAAACTTATAGTCACCTTCAAATCTGATATTCCAGTTTCTGCAAATGTTTTTTTCCATTCCCACACCTATTAATGGGGAAATTTTACTCATCTTCTGCTCATTGTCGCGATAAAGAGTAGCATCTGTTTCTTGATATTTACTTCTGACCAAAGCGGCTCCCCCTTTGACATAAAACAATGCGCGCATAGGATAGCATCTGCCGCCGCATCGAAAAGCTACGGAAGGTACAAGTCCATTTACACCTGCCTGATAAGGATGTGGATTGTTATCATCCTTAACAAGATATTGGTGATTTGTTGACTTGTTGCTTGCTATATCTAGCGTTACCTCTCCGCCAAGGTAAAGAGTTTTGTTCATAAATTTTCCGTATCCCATTACCAAGGAACCACCAAAACTATTTACTTTTCTATCATGAATGGAAGTACAATTTTGTGTATCAGGATCTATACCCTTAATATCGTGACTTAAATGGTTTAAGCATATCCCTACTCCACCATACAGGCCATCTGAAAATTCATGGACAGAGTCTTCAGATAATGGAGCATCAAGCGTTGCCAAATTTTGCGAATCGTTATAAGCGATTTCGCTATCAGCCTGTATTCCGAACGTTAACGAACTCCCTATCACCAACGCTACAACTTTTTTCATGGCTTCCTCCTTGTGATATTTTACTATACGTTAAAATATACGCTAACAGATAAAAGTTAATAATTCGTAAATTTAAATAAAAAATTTTCCCATTTGTTGATTATTTTTAAATTTATTAACCATATATTAACTAATGCTTGGTATATGTGACGTAGCGTCATTGCATTTTTAGCAATGACAATTAACTTTTTGGAGAGACGCATGCGAAAAATAATGTATTTGTTCTTGGAACTAATTTTAAATGCAGAATCTATCGATATGACGTATTGTACCGCACAGTCACCAATCCGGACTATACCTCAGGAGCTTGGTTCGGAAGAGTCTAAGGTGGTTACTGTAGAAGGTATATTGATGGGTGTCCTGCATGACTTACCAGACGGTATGAGAACATTTCCTGTAGACAATCCAGAAATGCAGCAACATCTATTTCACGCATTAAAGCATTTAACGGTTCTAATTGACTTTCCTGAGCTTCTAACCTTTAAATGCTATTTTCTTCATTTTTTTAATGAACAATTTCTGGATGAAAAAGAAATGACAAGACTTCATCAACTGTTCTCCATAAAAGAATATGGCGAACCTGAAATGACCATTCAGGACCTTCTAGCTTGCGAAGAAACCTTAATTAACTTATGCGCAAGGCTTCATGATGTTATAGTAAAACAAGCACGTCAAATTGCAGAGAAAACAGCAAACCCCGTCGGGCGAGAAAAAAATCGCAAATAAAAAATGGATGTCATCGACTGCAGATTTGAAAGCGATGAAAGCAGAAAAGTCTCAGGGAAAAAATCTGAAAAACCTCGATGAGAAGAAACAAAAAATATCGGAGCAACTTAACGATATGCGTATGCCCGAGATTATCGAACCGAAATTCCATTTGCCATTTCAAAAAACCGGTGATGAAACAATTGTATCGATAATCGACGGAGCAATCGGCTATTCGAAGGAAAATCCTATCGCGTCTGATATTAATTTGTCGGTTATGTCTTGCGAACATGTCGCGATTGTCGGAAAAAACGGCAGTGGGAAAACAACGTTGCTTAAAGCGATTATGGGCGATGCGTCCGTTGTAAAAACGGGAGATTGGTACGTTCCGAAATTATCTGACATCGGTTATTTGGATCAGCATTACGGAAATTTGGATTCTGAAAAATCTGCAGTTGAAATTATCGCTGAAGCGAATCCTTTGTGGTCACATACTGAAATCCGAAGGCATTTGAATGACTTTTTGTTTCGCAAAAATGAAGAAGTGAATACCGCGGTGAAGAACCTTTCAGGAGGAGAGAAGGCGAGGTTGTCTTTAGCACAAATCGCAGCAAATGTTCCAAAGCTGCTGATTCTGGACGAAATCACAAACAATATCGACTTGGAAACGAAAAACCATCTAATTGAAATTTTGCGCGAATACCCTGCGGCAATGATTATCGTATCACACGACGAAGCATTTTTGAGGGATATAGGCGTGGA
>JAILGW010000054.1 GCA_024696365.1 Alphaproteobacteria bacterium
GATGATATCAATCTTTTCTTCTTTTAGCAGATTGTTTTATTTTGCTGTGATAGAAGAAATTGACGACGACTGGAGGCTCATTAAAGGGGCGAACCAATTTGCCGTTATCGACCACATAAATCAGCCCTCTATCTTTGCAGAAGTTTTGTAATTCCGCAGCTAATTCTACCCAATATTGGTTATCATTTTTTCGGTAAATTTCATCGTAAAGAGGTACAAGTTCGGGGTATCGTTCTGCAATGTACTTTAAAATTTTTGCTTTATATTCTCCTCGCAAATTGAGATTTTCAAGCCAAATAAAATTACATTGATGTATCACGGTATCCATTATTGCCTGCACATTTGTAATTTGCGGGAATATTGGAGAAATGAAGCAAGCGGTCCGTATTTTGTTCTCGTAAAAAGTCTTCATCGCTCTTAGCCTGCGTTCAATGCTAACGGCAGAATCCATATCATTTTTGAAATTTTCGTCTAATGTGTTAATTGAAAAGGCAACGCAAATATTCGGAAAGTTTTTGATAATATCCAGATCACGCGCAACTAAATCTGATTTTGTTATTATCGTTATCTTTGCATTTGTTCCGCGTAATTCAAGGAGTAATCGTTTGGTTCTTTCAAATTTTTCTTCAAAGGGATTATACGGGTCGGTAACTGACCCAATTATCAATTCTTTACCGTCATATTTTTTCGGATTTAGAATGCAAGGCCAAGTTTTTACATCAAGATAACTTCCCCAAGGTTCATTATGTCCGGAAAATCGGTTCATAAATGATGCATAGCAATATTTGCAAGCGTGAATGCACCCCGTATAAGGATTGACGCAATAATCGCCGGTTGGAAGATTGGTTTTCGATATAACACTATTCGATTTAATTTCTCGAACGGTTATTTCTTTCTCTTCGAATTGCACCTTTTATTCCCATTATTAAACGATAAATTATATCATATGCCTCAAAAATCGCGAACTTATGACCTGCGTCGTAAAAATGTGATATTCGTAAGTATATTTAGGCACTCTGAGAGTCAAACTTGTAATATAATTTAAATTAGTATAGTGTAAATTATATAAAACAAAAAATCGGAGCTTTGAAACGAAAATTTAAATCCATTTTCGGTGCCATTCAATACGTATTAGCAAATTGAAAGATATATAACGAATGCCACATAGATAAGTAAAAATTAACTTTACAAGACAGCGATAAACAGCTTACTTCGTGTCCATTTTCAGTGCAGCGAGAAATGTTCCGTGTGGAATTTTGACGTTTCCGATTTCGCGCATTTTTTTCTTACCCTCTTTTTGCTTTTCGAGAAGTTTGCGTTTTCTGGAAATGTCTCCGCCGTAGCACTTTGAGGTTACGTCTTTTCTAAACGGTGCGATGGTTTCACGCGCAATGACTTTTCCGCCGATTGCTGCCTGTATCGGAATTTTGAACATGTGTCTCGGGATTAAATCTTTCAATCGCTCGCACAACTGCCGTCCGCGATATTCAGCATTGTTTCTGTGAACTATCATTGAAAGCGCGTCGACTTGCTCGCCATTAACTAATATCGTCATTTTCACTAAATCGTTCTGCTTATAGCCGTGCAATTGATAATCGAAGCTTGCGTATCCTCGGCTGATGGATTTCAGACGGTCATAGAAATCGTACACGACTTCGTTTAATGGAATTTCGTACTCAACCAGAGCTCTCGAGCCGACATAAGTCAACTCGCGTTGAACTCCTCGCTTTTCTTCACACAACGCCAACACATTACCGAGATACTCATCAGGGACGATAATTTTGGCGATAATCCATGGTTCTTCTATGAAACTTATCGATGTTGGATCGGGCATATCAGACGGATTGTGCAAATCCATAACTGTGCCATTGCTCAGATGAACTTTGTAAACAACGCTTGGCGCAGTCGTGACTAAATCGAGGTTATATTCTCGCTCTAGTCTTTCCTCAATGACTTCCAAATGCAATAACCCGAGGAAACCGCAACGGAAGCCGAATCCCAGCGCTTGTGATGTTTCAGGTTCGAAGGAAAAACTGGCGTCGTTTAACTGCAGTTTTATAAGACTGTCTTTGAGTTTGCCGTAATCCACCGTGTCCACAGGAAACATACTGCAGAACACAACAGGAATGCACGGCTTGAATCCCGGAAGATGTTCGCTAGCAGGACGGTTTTCCTGCGTGATTGTATCTCCGACTCGTGCATCACCGACGCTTTTAATGCCTGCGATAATGTACCCGATTTCACCGGCTTTCAGCTCTTGTACTTCTGTTGGTTTTGGACTGAATACGCCGACTTTTTCAATAGAGTACGTCATATTAGCAGCCATCAGCTTTACTTTCATACCTGGTTTTATACTGCCGTCTTTTACTCGAACAAGAGTAACTACGCCCATGTACGGATCATACCAACTGTCGACCAACAACGCTTTTAATGGTGCATTTTCATCACCTTTTGGTGCCGGCAAGCGAGTTACCAACGCCTCGAGGACATCTTCTATACCTGTGCCCAATTTCGCAGAGACAAGTATTGCGTCACTGCAATCCAACCCGATAACATCTTCTATTTGTTCGCTGACTTTATCGACATCGGCAGCCGGTAAATCTATTTTGTTTAGTACGACGATAATTTCATGGTCGTGTTCTAACGCTTGATATACGTTTGCCAAAGTCTGAGCTTCAACGCCTTGCGTGGCATCAACAACTAAAATTGAGCCTTCGCACGCAGCCAAAGAACGGCTGACTTCGTACGCAAAGTCAACATGTCCAGGAGTGTCCATCAAATTGATTTGATAAGTTTTCCCGTCTTTCGCCGTATAATTCAACCGAACAGTTTGAGCCTTGATGGTAATCCCGCGTTCACGTTCGATATCCATGGAATCGAGCATTTGATCACGAAACTCCCGCTTATCTACTGCTCCGCAGAACTGAATCAACCTGTCGGCTAGCGTGGATTTTCCGTGATCTATGTGCGCGATTATCGCGAAATTTCGAATTAAATCTCTCATTTCGTACGTAACTCTCCGCCTTCTTTTGCGACAAATTCCAGAATTTTATTTGAAACCTCTGACGCTTCATCATCAGTTAACGTTCTGTCTGGTGCTTCAAGTGTAACAGTCAGACCTATCGATTTTTTGGTTAATCCGACTTCAAAGCAATCGAAAATATCCGCCGATGAAATGCGACTATCCAACTTACGAATAGCATTCACTATATTTCCAACAGATGCTCTTGCGTCGAACAGGAATGCAAAGTCTCTGTTGATTTTCGGGAATACTTTTTCCTGGTATGGTTGTTTCTTATCGCTGACACTTAAATCGTCCGCAATCAATTCAAAGCAAACGACTTTTTCGGAAATTCCGAATAACTTGTTTATTTTCGGATGCAATTCACCAAAGAATCCTATCGGTTTCTTTCTGTAAATGATGGTGCCACTTCTCGACGGGTGATAATAGGACGGAGCTGTAGATTCAATAGAGATATTATTTTCACCGATACCAAAACCGCTCAGCGCGACCAACATATCTCTTTTCGCGTCAAATGCATCGACGACACGTGCCTGCTGCAGCCAATTTCTGTCACTGAATGCTCCCGCTCGCAATCCTGCAATACATGAGGACTGTTTGCAGTCGTCGTAGAAAATACTGCCCGATTCACAAACGCCAATTTTCTCCTGACCGTAATTTAACGAACGTATCGCCGCTAACAGCAAGCTTGGAATAACCGAAGACCTCAATGTGTTCATATCGGAACTTATTGGATTAATTAAGGTAATTAGTTTTTTATTCTCCTTAAATTCCTCAGCTACCGCCGACTTGATGAACGAATACGAAACGACTTCAGACAATCCGCAAGACGCCAGCAAACGAATGACGTTAATGTTCGTCTTCATACGCTCGAGTTTTCTGTCATTTACCGCAACGACTTCATCAAATTTAGCTTCTCTAACTTTGTCGTAGCCGTTAATTCTCAGAATTTCTTCTATCAAATCTTCTTCGATTTTCAAATCGTTACGCCAACTTGGGATTTCAACGGTTAACTCATTGTCAGACGACGAAATTTCCTTCAACCCGAGTTTTTTCAGAATGGTTTTGGCAATATTCCAATCGATTTCATAACCGCTAATGCTGTTCAGTTTAGCTTTAGTAAGGCGTGCTGTAACGTCGTTTTTAGGTTCTGAACCCACAACGAAAATATCACTCGCACTTCCTCCGCAATTGTCGAGCAATAACTTAGTCGCTGCTTCCAAACCTGAAACAGCTGAAGCTCTGTCTATGCCTCTTTCAAATCTGGTACGAGAATCACTTAAAATATTAAGGAAAGTTCCTGTCTTCGATATAAAAATCGGATCGAATAACGCAGACTCAATAAGAATGTTTTTCGTTTCCATGGTACATGCCGCTCTATCGCTGCCCATGACTCCCATCAAACACAAAACGCCTTTGTTGTCGGCGCTTACTAGCATATCCTGACGCAGTTCATACCGATTGCCCTTCAGATCGATAAATTCCTCTTTAGGTTTTGCAAATCGAACGGACAAAACACCGTCTATTTTATCGGCATCGTATATGTGCAGAGGTCGGCCGGAGTCTAGCATCATCCAGTTCGCAAGATCTACGATTAACGATACGCTATTCAACCCTGCCGCTTGCAAATCAGATTTCAGCCAATCCGGACTCTCGGCATTTTTTACACCGCGAATCATTCTGAACGCAATCACAGGCGCGTACTGCTGACAGGCGTCGCTACGCATGCAATCTATTTCGATAGGAAACTTAAACGCAGCATCATTCTTCACACACGAAGGCTTTACGAACGAACCGGCTTCCGCTGCTGCCAAATCTCTGGCTATACCTTTTACAGAGAAACAATCGCCTCTGTTTGGTGTGACAGAGACATCAATAAAACCACCGCCGTAATTCAACGCTTCTCCGACAGATAACGACAAATCCGTATTTGGATCGAGTTCTATAATTCCGTCATCCTTAGAAGGAATAGCGAGCTCGTGATATGAGCACATCATGCCTTCACTGACCGCTCCGCGCAATTTGTTCTTTTTCAGAACATCTCCACTCGCTGGAATGACTGCGCCAGGCGTTGCCAAAACAGTTTTCAGACCCGCTCTTGCATTCTTCGCTCCGCAAACGATTTGATATTCTCGACCGTCACCGTCAACTACCTTACATACTTGTAACTTATCGGCATCAGGGTGCTTTTCAGCTGTTTTAATTTGTGCCAAACGAAAATTTTTGAAAATTTCCGAAGGATTTACAACTTCTTCTACCTCTAACCCGATAGACGTTAACCTGTCGGCAATCTGGTTGATACTTAAATTCGTATCCAGATGTTTCTTTAACCAATCAAAAGAAAAACGCATTTTATTCTCCGTTATTTCGCGACATGACTGAAACCGAAAGCTTCTCTCCAACGGTCATCTGATTCAAAGTATCCTCTCAAATCAGGAATACCGTACTTTAAAGAAGCCAATCGCTCTAATCCGAAACCGATAGCGATTCCTTGGTAAACAGATGTATCGATATGTCCGCAATTCAAAACGTTAGGGTGAACAACGCCACCACCGCAAATTTCAAGCCATTTATCTCCCGTTCCGAAAATCATCTTTCCGTTTTTAAGTTCATAGGCTATATCAACCTCCACTGACGGTTCGGTAAACGGGAAAAAGCTTGGTCTAAATCGCAGTTTCAGTTCGCTGACATGGAAGAATTTCTTCAATACATTGAGCAAAATCCACTTCAAATGCGCAAACCCTATGTTTTTATCAACTATCAAACACTCCACCTGATCGAACATAGGCGTGTGCGTAGCGTCACTGTCACTTCTGTACACTCTTCCAATAGAAAACATTCTGAACGGCGGCTTATGCGATATCATAGTATAGTGCTGCACAGGCGATGTATGAGTGCGCAACAATTTCCTGCCGTGTTCATCCGCAAGCATATTCAAATAGAACGTATCATGCATAGTTCTTGCCGGATGGTGATCGGGAATATTCAGTGCCGTAAAGTTAAAAAACTCTTTTTCTATATCCGGCCCGTCCTCAAACATAAAACCGTAAGATGACAGAATATCCGCTAACTCCTCCGCAACTTTCGTTATTGGATGAATTTTTCCGAAAGCGTTCGGACGTACCGGCATTGATACATCCACGTATTCTGCCTCGAGTTTTTTTTGCAAATCCCGTATTTCTATTTCAGAAAGTTTTGTGCTAAATCGTTCCATGATTGCAGTTTTGGCTAGATTGATTTCTTGCCCCAATTGACGTTTTTGTTCATTATCCAAGGCCCGCAACTGTTTCATCAGCTCCGTAATTTTACCGTTTTTACCAAAAATTGCGGTGCGAATTTCATCCAGTTTTTTCAAGCTATCGCAATGTTCTATTTCAAACAAACAACTAGCCTGCAATCTATCTAATTCAGACACGACATCCTCACATATAAAAAACACTCGGGTGTTAGGATATCAGAAAATTAACATATTTTAAATGTTAATGGAGAATTAACCGAAAATTAAACATTTGGGTTTATGATATGCGTGTTTGAACAGGAGAATCAATATGAAAAAAGTTATTATCGGTGTAATGTTGATGGCATTGAGTGCTCCGATCGGAACGCAGGACGTAGATGCAAGCAGACGTGTAGCGGTAAGAGCAAATCGGAATATAGTGGAGATGGTAGGACAAGCTTATGCTATTGACACAGTTCAAGCGCTTGTTGCACAAACAACTAAAGCTCAAGCGATTTTGGCGCAAATAATTTCGACGTATCAAGGTGTAGCCAAAGCGTTATCAAATGCAGATCCACGCTATGTAGATTTGCTGAAAACTTCATTTAAAGCAGATGAAACCACTTTGAAAAATCTGGCAAATTGGTTCAATACCGTTATCAATGGTAGCAGTGAACAAGATTTCCGTCGTTTAGAAAATGAAGTAGACAGGACAATTTGTGCTTTGAACGCGTGTAGGCTTGTTGAAGCATTGGCCACGAGATATAAAGAAAATGGAATTGCCAAACAGGAAGCCCCAATAAGAAAAAGAGATAAATTTAAGGCCAAATTAAAGCACGGCAAAGAATGGCTTGAACAAGAATACAAGGAGCACAAAAACAATAAGCTTCCTATGCTGCGGGAAAAAATGGAGGATGCAAGAACTTTCACAGACGAAATTTTGAAAACATTTGACGTGTATACTGCCACCTTAGAAGAAGTAACTAATTTACGGCAAGCGATAAATAACCTATATTCAGTTATGAACAGTTATTACTCCACAAGCGGAACGGTGGATAAATATAATGCCAAAGATGTCTCTGTCGTTGATGAAAATATTGAAAAATTGAAAAGATTGTCTGCTGATTATCAACAAGCAATTGAAGAGATGACGCGTCCTGAATTCAACGGCAGCACTACTGGAAACCTGATATTACGCACCAGTGAAAAGGTGTTCAATAAATTGGACCAGATAAAAGAGACTTTAGCCGATGAGAGCGCCATTCAAGAAGAGAAGCCTGGGTTCGCACGAAAAGTTGCAAGCAAAGTTGCAGAAGAAACTAAACGGGTGTTTGCCAAACAAGGATCTTCAATCGACGTAGACCGAGATGTGTCGAATATAGAGAAGGTAATTGGAGAACCAGTTGAGTTAGAGAATGATGGAGAAGAGCTTGCCAGTCCGACGTCAAATAGCAAGGACATCTCCTCAACTAAAGTTCCTAATGAGCAATCACCTGTAGCTCAGCAGACATCAAAAAGAAGTTTCTTCGGTCGAGCCAAAGATAAAGCAAAAAAAATTT
The DNA here is from genome assembly GCA_024696365.1 of Alphaproteobacteria bacterium. GTDB lineage: Bacteria > Pseudomonadota > Alphaproteobacteria > UBA3830 > UBA3830 > JAILGW01. Next base: position 7,799 of record JAILGW010000054.1, read on the forward strand.
TTGGACGTAGAAGCAACACGGCCGAACAGTCGAGTAGTAAGAGACGCGTATCCTCTCGTTAACATTGTTGCGTTTTTTCTTTCTCATAAAAACGACAAGCCCGATGAAAGTCGGGCTTTTTCTGTCTTAGAATTTTGTTAATTTTTCGGTTGCTATAACGTGATAAAAGATGTATAAGTTAGCGTATTGTGGAAAGTAGGGTGCTTTCCTTAACATAGGTGCGTGGTAAGAGAACATGAATCTTTATGAGAATATTTTTATAGGTCGTCAGGATCTTTCTCAGCAGCAAATGGAAGCTTTGGGTGTGAATCTCGGCTTGTTCGTAACGCAGCATGACGGCGAGGTCGTGCGCAGCGAATACTGCGGTTTCAGAAACCTTTCATATCCGATCAAGAAGAATCACAAAGGACATTATTACATCATACAGATGAAAGCAGACGGTAAGACGGTTGCCGAGCTCAATCGTATTATGAAGATTAACGAAGATATTATTCGTCACTTGATAGTAAAAGTTGATGCTTTTGAAGACAGAGAGAATTTAATAACTCAAGCAAAGACTTATACCGACGAATTCGCTCAGAAGGATACCGGATATCGCAACTCAGATAACAAGACTATCGTAAAAGATGAGTCTGACGTCGAGTTGGCAGAAGAAGTTGCAGGAGAATAATCGATGAAGAACGAAGATAAAGCAAAAGACAAGGCTAACTCTTGGAAGAGAAATAACAACAATAACAACAACTTCAAGAAGAAGGCGTGTCCATTTGAAAGCGGAGTGATGAAAATCGATTATAAAGATCCTCGCACTTTGCAAAAGTTTATTTCGGAAAGAGGTAAGGTCATGCCTTGCAGAATCTCAATGGTTTCGGCAAGAAAACAGAGAGCTTTGGCGCTCGCGATTAAGAGAGCAAGGTTCTTAGCGCTTTTACCTTATGTTGCAGATTAATAAGTTCCATATTAACACAAGAGCCATTCAGCTGATTGCTTGTCTCGGAGGGGGCAGTTTGTTGATGGCTCTTTTTTGTACCTTTTCGCCGATAAAATTGCCGATTTTTTTTACTTCAATTCCGCTGTTCGTGGCGTATTTGTCATTTGGGGAGGTTATCGGACTGAGCTCGACGATGCTCGCCTCTGTCGGTATCGCGCTGTTTGTTCCAATTCAGGCTTCAAGTGAAATTATCTTGAATATATTTGCTCCAGCGGCGATGCTTGGGCATTTTTCGATTAAGAGCATTACGAAAGGGCGCAAAACATGGTGGTATCCTGAGTCATTTTTGCTGCGGAATTTTATGCTGCTGTCTCTGTTTTCAGTGGTCGCTCTGTCAATGACTTTCTGTAATGAGCAGACAATGACGGAAGCCTCCCAAACGGCGATGGACTTGCTTCTTTCAAATGGTAAGGGCAACAACGATATTAACGCAATTGCGATAAAGCAATATCTGGCGTTTTTTGTCAAATACTCGGTTGGAATCAGCGTCATTATGAAAATGATGTTCAGCCTGCTAAATTTTCAGTTAGGACATTTGATTTCAAAGAGGCTGAAGAAAAACATTCGCCCGGAGTTTGATTTTTCGAACATTCGTATCGGCAATATGATGATTTTGTTGCCGTTGGTTTCCCTGACTTTGTCGTACATCTTTCCACGAATTGAATTTATTTTATGCGGAATATTTGTAGTTAGTTTATTTGCGCCGATTATTAGCGGGCTATCGCTCATTCATTGTTTTTACACACGCAAACACAAGCGCCGTATACTCATCGCGTATTATCTAGCGTTATTTATGATGCCGATACCAATGTTATTTGGCACGGCACTACTTGGAATCGTCGACGGCCTATATCCAATACGCCAAAGGATAAAGGGTTAAAGAATCATAACATTATTCCATTGTATGCCAAGGGACATTGTGTGCCTCTTCATATCCTGCCCAGGTTTTGATATCGGTCGCAATGGCATCAAGCGTGCTTTCCAAATCTGCCTTATTGCCCACATCGTATACACGACTCGAGCCTGAAGCACAGTCGTCGATGTAGCTGTAATCCCAATCTTGCGCATTAGCGCCCGGATAAGGTTTATATTGATCCTGCTTTCTGTATTTAATGACGTAAATGCGTAAATCATCGCCATAATCTGTTTTCAATTTAGCGCAAGCCGATTTTGTAACTTCTTGACAGGCCGCAGTTGCATCATATATCGTCGTGGCATTGTTATTGTCGTCTGTTTTCCATTTGATATTACCATTTGTATCACTTTGCCACTGATATGCGTGAGGGGTATTGCCACTCATTCCATAATACAGCATGGTATTTATCGGAAGAGTATAGCCGGCTATTTCCCATTTTGCCGGATAAAGATCGGCATTATAGATATCCATAAATACGAAGTTATTGTGATCTTTATCAAACGGAAACCTTTTATTATAGAGGCCGGATATCTGTACTTGTACTGCGCCATTATCATAATAATCCCAAGTATGTGAGCCATGCATTGCTTGACTGTCTACAATAAGGTATCCATTACCGGGAATCGATTGCCAATAATGATGAACATTACCGCTGTTTACCACGGCATAATTTGCCTTTGTCATCCACCCCTTAGTTATGTCATCCCACCTTAAGCCTCCAACGCTGTACAAGCTAATAAGATCAGGATGACTGACTTCTGGCCAATTGTTTACCTTCTTATTATAATTCACATACCTTGACATTTCCGGCATACGTAACGAGTTGAATTCGTATGCGTCGGATGTTATGTCTTTAAACGCGGGATCGGATAACCGGGTAGCTGTGGTAGTTTCATTGGATGTTACGTTTAACGTAATACGATAATTACCGTTATTCAGCTTTTCATAGTAATGCGTCTCCGGAGATATGGTAATAGTTTCGCCCGGTGTTGGATACTGTACTACATCTGTAATTCCATCAGGTGCTTTGTAAGTTATATAACTTTGAGCCGTTTGAGGAGGGGTTTCAATTACGTTACAAATTCCCTGCTCATCAATAAATTTCAAATCAGATACTTGAGCATCTTTCAAAGTCAATTTGATTTGCCAAGTGCCATTTCCCTGATCTTCGTACTTGTACGTAGAAGGACTAATTGTAATTGTTTGATCATCGATGAAGGTATTGTAAACATCAGTGTATTGTTGCACGTTATAGTATTTGACATAACCTTGTGGCATAGGAGCTCTTAAAACCTTATTGCCAGCAGTTATCACTACCTCGTTGCTGTTTAATACTTGAATGTCCTGAAGAAATGCAGAGAGGCCAGATGGTATCTTAACATCGGGTACATTATCATTGAATTCAGTTGGTACAGAGTACCAATTCTCACCATCGGTGGAGGTAATAATTGTCCATCCTACAGCTATGAATCGTTTTCCTGTCCAACACACGCTTAGTAGGTTGTTACTAGTACCTGAGTTTACAGATGTCCACGTCTCACCGTCAGAAGAGGTCAAAATAGTACCGTCATACGCCGGGATTACGAATTTACCATTGCCGTAACAACCAGGCCAGTTCGCTTTATCAGTGTGTCCTCTTTTAGTCCAATCTCCTGTTCCCGTTGGAGAGGTATATATGTCGTAAGCTCCGCCTACGTAAAGACCATTACCATAAAAAACTGCGGTGTTAGAAGATATCGAAGTAAAGTCTTTACCATTTACACTGGATAGATCACCTACTACAAACAAATTATCTCCAAAGCAACAGCTATATACGCGGTTATTGCTTATACGATTAAATCCTTCACCCCAATCAGCATAAGCTCCGTCAGTTGAAGTAGCAACGAACGCACCGTTACCATATGCCACAGGATTTTCAAAAGTGCCATTAACGACTTTAGACAAACTAGTTAAACTGCTTCCGACATAAAGACCTTGTGAGTCCCAACTATTTACAACGTATTTACCGTTTCCATAATTGATATGCCCCGAACTGAAGCCTACATCTACCTCCGAAAACACCAATGGTATACGATCTACTTTTAACGTCATTGGGTCTTGGACGTTGGTGGTGATATAGCACTCGTGTTCAGCGCCGTCTGTGGCTTCTGTTGTTCCAGACAAAGAACATGTTGGTATTTTTGCTGTAAACTCATTAGGAATTAATTCTGCTGAAATCAATCGAAGGTTTTTCATATTAAATGTAACATTGGAGCCATTCGTTTTAGAAATGTCTATGTAGAATGTTTTTTTACCAGTTACGGGGTACTCGTCTGTTTTTGTCAAATCAGAGGATGTAATATTCGTAAATTGAATAGAGCCAAAAGGGAATCGGCATACCTGCGTCCCGTTCTCATGGTAGCACCATAAACAATCTTTCCAGTAAGTTATGTTACGATAACCACTTCCACCAATATAAGCTTCTAACTTCCAGTTACAGTAATGATCTGTGGTCGCTATTTTACCGGGGGAGTTGTAACAGACAGCATAGGATCTATCATTTACAAATTCTCCGCCATACCATTCAGTTTCAGTACTCTCTATATCTTGTAAAGATGAGTCGCCACCATTCCACTGCGCCCAGTTAAAACGTATTGCTGAACATGTTGGATTGCTTCCACAAATCCACCATCCAACACGGTCATTGTATCCGAGAATACGACAATATTGATCTATTTTATAGTATGCTGTACTCCAATTGGTGTAATTATTTGAATAAGAATAAAATGTTTTATGAGGATAAGTACTTACACCGGAGCCATTATGTACTACACAAATTCCGTTAGCCATACAAACGCTTTCCTGTCCCCACAAATATTGAGCATTGGTACTGGAATATTTTGCTGGTGATATACGACATAGTGATCCGTTGATCATTCGCCTGTAACAAGCTATATCGGTATTCGTTTTACCGTCTCCGTTGGAGTTCAGGAAAAGGTTATAAACTCCGTTTATGTACCATCCACTTGAAAAACTTGAAGATGCCCCTCCAGTCTCTAATTTAAAGCTGGTTGCGTTGTAATCATCTATATATTTTGTTGCGGGTTTCGAAAGGTCATATACCTTGTGAAAGTGAATTCCATCTTCCGATTCGGCAACGGTACCGTTTACACTTACGGCCTGTATTTTGTTGTTTGTAGTTCCCATTCGCCTCATGTTATACCACTTGACATTCTCAATTCCGTTGCTACCTCCCAAGTCAACTGTCAATATGTTACTACATAGCCATGGTTCTACGACAATTTTTAGTAATTTTCCACCAGGGAATGACAGTTTTCCAGTAGCGGATCGTATACCATTTGTAATGGTTCCTGACGTCCAATAGCCAAGGGGCCAATGAGCGTGATTACTAATAGTTCCGTTGCTATATGCCATAGTTCCCGAGGTTGTTTCATACGATAAATCTCCGTTCGTTATTACAGTACCGCTGGTGAGTGTAGAGCCGTAGTTGGTCGTGAAATCAATTGTCCCGCTATACATAGGGCGTGGAGGCCATTCGAAATGAGTTTTCAATGTAATTGGTTTTTTAACGTTTGTTTCGAGATATGCTGTACCTGTGCCATTGGTTATGCCTGAAAGCGTAATGGTTGGCGTTTTTTTCGTATATGCTCTGTTGGTTATTTCTGCAGATACCAAACGAATATTCTGCATATTTGTCAGCGGAATAGAATACGGAGATGATTCACCCGAAATATTCTCAGCTTCCACATAAATTTCTTTTTCTTCTTTAATATCGCTGTAAGTTGTACCATTAACAGTAATAGATGCTGTTACGTTTTCCCTGTTGTCATCAAAAAATGTCACATACCCGCCTGCTGCTGAATTTGGAGAGACCGTGACTTCGAGTTTTGCGTCACCATTGAAACAAATCCAATTGTTAAGCAGATATACACCTTCGTTATCAAATATATTTGTGTTGGTGCAGAGGGTTTTATGAATATTATCCAATTTCGGATCATCATAATTAAGATTTCGGTTTTCAGCATTGCACAAATACATTTCTAGAAAATTTGCTTGATCTGTCGTATCAAAGGTAACAGTGTTATTTTCAGTTTCACTTAGGCTATCAAAATAGCCCACATGGAACCAATACCATTGCCAACCTGTCGCAGAGGAGTAAGTTCTTGTTTCATTACCTCGTGTTACAGACCAATTCATTGTAAGAGCGTATGCACGTACGTTCTCATGATTCAGTCCAGAAATCAGATATTTATTAATCCCTGCTGAATACTCCGAGAAATGTCCCGCTATACCGTAAACAGGGCTATTCAACAGGCTAACACAGGGATCCATAAATTCGTGTACACGTATAGAAAAATCTTTTGAGGATTGAACACTTACGCTGCCATTATAACCGAAATTAGTGCCTATGTGATAAGCGTGACTCTCGCTTGGGCGCGTAGCCACTGTTCCTGAGCGCAAAATAAGTGGTTTGCAGTCTGCATATCCTCTACCATATTGTCCGACGTAGTCTCTTAACACTTGACGCCGTAAGTTGCATGCAGTCACAGTTGCATTTTCTACTGCATATTTTACTTTGTACGGCGATAGATTATGTTCAAAAGGTCCTCGTGTTCCTGCCCAAACTCCTCCATATCCCGCTGTACCATCAGCAGGCAGAAGAGGGCCCGCATTATCAGCAGTTCCCTTGAATATATAAGTTGTTTCCGACGTAATCTTATGCTTTCCAGAGTTTTCTCCTGTAAATTTAGGAGCTACGACGAGTTTTACTAAGTGTTTGCGCGGGAAAGTCAGTTGTCCTGCCGCAGATTCTGTCGTTTGTTGATAATATCCAACAGCGGAATCGTATTCAATCGTGCCATTGGTCGTTTCGTATTTGAGTATTTTCTTGGCCCCCTGAATTGTACCGTCAAATGCCTTATTGTCAGGAAACGTCTTTGAAGTATCGCTGTAATCGATATCGAAGCAAATTTTATCAGACTCAATCATTGGTATTTCCGAGAAGTCGTCGCTGTAGCCCAGATATGTCAGTTCGTTTTCCTTGAAAAAGTCCGGTTTGTTGACTGTCAAAATGACCGCTTTTTTGCTACCTGTTTTAGTTGGCGTGGACAAGATACCTGACGCTGTGGAATTTGTTGTCGCGCTCGTAGTGTCGACAGTAGTTTGCGCCTTGTCAGCAGTCCAGCTTTGAAACAAGTTGTTCGCCCAGGTTATTGGCAAGAAAACAAAGTTACTGACGTTTTTTCTTTCCCCGTTGTGTGGACCAATAATACTTAATAGATTAAAGATTCTGTCGACATTGTTCGTAATTTCCGCAATATGAAACGGATGCAAACTGGTATTTCCTTCATAACCGGCCTCAGATGTAATATTTAGCATATTAATGAACTGTGCCGGTTTATAGTATTGTCTCACAAATTTTTTGGCGGCCGATGTTGGAGCGTCATTGGCAAGGATATCTCCCTTGAACAGAGTATTGCCGCCATAAGCCGCATCTTGTGTTGTTTCTCCTGCCCGTCCGAAAATTGCATTCATGGAATAAGTGTTTGGCCCATGGTGGTTCGCAAGCGAAGTGTCGATGGTCCCTTCTCCAGCGAGTGCTTGTAATTCGAAAGCATCAGCTTTTGTCCCATACAAAAACGCCCTTCTTAAATATGGTGATTGTGGCCAACTATCCACTTGAAATAAATCCAATGGTCGCGTCCAATCTGCAGCACGAGCTTCAGGAATGCCGACATTCGCGTCGTACGGAATCAATCCGACCCCCACACCTCGTGTAAACATGAACTTTTTCAAAAACTTATGGTAGGCTCGCGTAATTTCGTAGATTGGCGTTCCCATAAAATCGTCGGTATTCATGCCAGTTTGCCCAGAACGTATTAATGCATTTCCTGTAGTTAGTGTATTTGAATCCAAATTGTCGGGGTTATTGGCGGCCATATTTGTAGGTACCGTTAGTATGATATCTACATTGCAGAATGCGGGTTTAGCATATCCGATATCTTGATATTTTTCATTGACGTCGCCATCTGTAATTACCTTTATCAAATCACCTTCTACAGAAACTTGCAATTTCGGATCTGCTAAATTAGTGCGTTGAGTATATTGTCCTCCCGCGGGGTTACTTGTAAAATTTCCACTGCGACCTCCATATCCGCTGGATATCTGTTCCTGGCACTCCTGTCGCATATTTGTACGAATTCCCGTTGTGTTGCCACTTTGCCATATGGTACAGCGAGAAATGGTTGCAGCGGGTTCAGCGTCCTCCAGATAATCAATGGCTGCGGCACTTGCAGGATCGCCTTCATAATTTAATGTGGTGGTATTTGGAGTGGGAGATAAGTTGTACACTCTGCTGTAAAATGCGTAAAGAGGTAAATTGCGGTCTGCCGCAACGGCGCCTATTCGAAATCTTGGATAGTAAGCTGTGTAAGTAGACATCGAGATTTGCTTCATACTTGGGGCAGTACTAATACCGTCTGTTTCAGCTCCGATTGCTTCTCCCATAATGCCCGAATGGTAAGTAGGACTTTCATTATAAATTTTATCTGCTTTTCTTAATACTGAGGGACGTTGTTGATACAGAGTAAGACCAGGATTCCAATATTTCGCAACTTCCAATGCCGCTTCGTTTGCGCATTTCTTAAATAGAACCGTATTGTCTCCTTTTTTATATACCTCAGTTTGTTTGAGAGTTCTGGTATCTAGAAAATATCGTAACCCCAGCATAAGAATAGGAACACTCGCTGCCACGACAAGCGCAACATACCCCCGTGAAGGCTTCAATTTCTTTATAAACTTTGCGCAAAATTTGCGAAACTGATTTAAAACAGCCATATTCCTACCTTGTACGTACATGATAAACGTACATAAAAAAATTTAATTTTTTATTAACGACAAACAATTTTATTTTTCAAATTTAAGAGCACAAATTGTGTAATAATTAACAAAAACTTAACTTGTTGTCGCTACAATTACATCCAGGATTGATACGATGATAAGAGGAAACCCTAAAATGAAAAAAATAATACATGCATCAATAGCAGCACTCACATTTATGGCTTTACAAGATGTTGCAGTTGCACGCCCCCT
>JAILGW010000060.1 GCA_024696365.1 Alphaproteobacteria bacterium
CACTTATAAAATCATTTGCAAAAATATATTCATCACCTGCAGAGTGCTTTAAGAACGTAAATAATACACTTTGCGGTGAAAATGCCACGATGATGTTTGTCACTGCAATGTATGGCATTATTGATATGTCAAAAAATGAAATGATATACACGAATGCCGGACATTTGCCGATGGCTTTGATTAGTCCTAGTAGCCCTTCACGTTTTTTAGAATGTGATTCCGCCATGGCGTTAGGAATAGCCGAAAACATGGAATTTGAAAACAATATATATCATTTTTCTCCAGGGGAAATGATTCTTATGTATACAGATGGGGTTCCTGAAGCTGCGGATAAAAAAGGTAATGAATTTGATTATGATCGTTTTACAAAAGTGTTAAACGAAAATTCGACGTCTAATCCGAAGTTGCTAACGGAAGCACTAATTCGGGCAATAAGAGATTTTGCCAACGGTGCGGCGCAGTCTGATGATATAACGACATTGTGTCTTAAGTATAGATTGAGGGTTACGCCACATGCTTCTTGAGATAAAAAACGATATCAATGAAATCACAAGAGTGTGCGATCTAGTAAAAGATTTTTGCAACTCAAACTCAATCAGTGGCACTGGGTATCATAATGTGATTTTGATTTTGGATGAGATGCTGACGAATATCATAAGTTATGCATTTCAAGACGGTAAAGAACACACTTTTACTTTGAAAATAGAGAAAAAAGGTAAATGTGTTTGTATCGAGCTGATTGATGAAGGAGTGCCTTTTGATCCCCTAAAACAACAGACGCCCGATATTGAAGCTGATATTTCAAATCGTAAAATTGGAGGGTTAGGAATTTTCTTGGCCAAACAGTTATCAGAAAAAATGGAGTATCAGCGTTTGAATAATGAAAATCATTTGAAAATAAGAGTATCAACGGAAAATAAGGAGGAAAGTGATGGAAGTAAAGAGTAAAGAAGATTCAGGCATAACTATTGTAACTCCAGTAGGTAGAGTGGATACAGCAACGGTAAAAGTGTTTGAAGAAGGGGTAATGGCGATAAAAAATAACAAAATCGTCATTTCATTTAGCCAAATAGATTATATTTCAAGCGCTGGGCTAAGAGTCGTGTTAATGCTAGGAAAGAAACTTTCAGCATCGAATGGAACGTTGGTTCTTGTCGATATGCCGACAAATATTTTCAATGTATTTAAAATGAGTGGTTTCGATAAAATATTAAAAATTTGTGCAAATTTCGAGGAATCTAAACCATTTTTTAACTAATTATTGATTAAATGTAGAGAATGATAAAAGGAGAAATGCTATGAGAATAGTGCCGAAAGCAAGTAAAAAAGATGCAAAAGATGCGGTAAAAGATAACAAAAAGAGATTAGCGATTGCTATGCAAGGTGGAGGCGCTCACGGTGCCTTTACTTGGGGTGTTTTAGACAGGTTATTGCAAGAAAAAGACATTGTAATTGAAGGCGTGTCTGGAACAAGTGCAGGTGGTATGAACGCTATGGCTGTCGCACAAGGTGTCATGGAAGGTGGTAATGAAGGTGCCCGTGCCCTCCTGTCTAAATATTGGCATATTAACGCCGAAGCGGGAAAGACAAGTATTTTTAAACCAGGAGTTTTGGATGTATTGGCAGGAAAATACACAATGCATAACTCTCCGGGATTCTTGATGTTTGATTTCTTGAGTAAAATTATGTCGCCATACCAGATGAATCCTTTGGGAACTAATCCATTAAAGGATATTGTGAACGAGTTATTCGACTTTGAAAAATTGAATGAATTTCAGGATGTGAAGGTATTCTTGGCTGCGACACATGTTTATACCGGAAAATTAAAAGTATTTTCTAACGTAAACAGAGAGTTGTGTACAGAAGCGTTGCTCGCAACAGCTTGTTTGCCGACGATTTTCGCAGCTGTTATGGTCAAAGGTGAGTATTATTGGGATGGTGGTTATATTGGTAACCCGGTTATTTATCCATTAATATACGATTGTGAGACTCCTGATATTATGTTGTTGAAGTTAAACCCAACTCATAGAAACAGATTACCTATTACAGCAGCAGAAATTGGTGATAGAATGAATGAAATCACCAACAACACATCTATTATGAGAGAAATGCGGTCAATGCACTTTATCTCTAAGTTGATAGATGAAGGATATGTCGAACCAGGGAAATTAAAGAGATGCTATGTTCACTTGATTGAAGATGAAGCAGCATTCCAGGATTTGGGATGGTCTTCGAAACTCAATACGGACATGGATTTCTTGCAACATTTATTTGATGCGGGACGTATTGCTGCAGATAAATGGTTAGAGAAAAATTACGATAAAATCGGAAAAGAAACTACGGCACCTGTTGCAGAGGAGTTCGTATAATTAGTTAGGTGATTAGATAAGGGGAGAAAGCAATGCTTTCATCCCCTGTTTTTGTTGGAGATAAAAATGTTAGATAATGCTTTAAATTTGATTTCGTTGTCGTTGGCTTTTTCGTTGATTGGTCTCAATGTTTTTTTAACGAAAAAAATTCTGAATATTACTGACCTGACTTGTGATGCAAGTTTTGCTTTGGGGGGATGTACTTATGGTATGGCAATGCTATGTAATATGAATCCATTATTGGCATTTTTATTTGCAATAAGTCTCGGCACCTTATCTGGTTTGGTTACGTCTTCATTTATTAATCATGTCGGAATGGCCCCAATTATCTCAAGCGTTGTTACTCTAGTAGCTGTTCAAACGGTGGTCTTAAAGTTTACATCCATCGGAAGATTAATGATGCGAGAAGATATTCATTCGTCGTTGGGAACATTATCGTCGTTGGATAATTTTGTCATAACAATAGTTTTGGTCGCAGCGTTAAGCTTTTTGTTTTACCGTCTTGTGATTTCTGAATACGGATTGGCTATGCGTGTGTGTGGTAGCGGTCAAATTATTGCGGAATCGATGGGAATTCAAAGAAGTAGTGTGTTATTTATCGGGCTGGCTATTGGTAATATGCTTTCAGCCGTTAGTGGTGTATTAGTTGCTCAAATTGGAGGAGCATTTTCAGCTAGTATGGGGCTAGGGTCACTAGTTTTTGGTTTATCTGCAATTATTATAGGCGAATTGCTTGTTTGTCCAAAAGATATAAAAGAAGCATTTTTATCGTGTTTTATAGGGGCTTTTATA
>JAILGW010000065.1 GCA_024696365.1 Alphaproteobacteria bacterium
TATTTTCACTCCCAATGCAGCTGCTGAATTCTCATTCCTTACATTTGCAAGCTCAAGTAAAGGAGGGGATAGCGAACTGCCTTCAAATAAAATCCACTCACCATCATTACAAGTTTTCATTTTTTTACTGAATCTTGCTGACACCGCATATTTCCCATTTACGTAAACATCCAAAGAAGTCGAAGTTCTTATATCATCGCTACAAACTTTTAAAATTTTAATTAACCCAAAATTGTCTATGTGAACCACAGTTCCTTCAGGAAGATTGAGATCTTTTAGAACGCAAGGATCCAGTTTCTCTCCCAAAACATCGTAACTGATTCCTGCTAACAATTTAGCTGCTGTAGGAACTTGAACATTTCTTCCTCCAAAGGAACGATTATCCACATCACGATTATTTTTTGTTGAGTACAACTTTTTAATGCCAAATTTTTTCAAAAGCAAAGAAAAGTATCCCGAATTATTTCCAATAAATACTATTCCGTTGTTCGTTTCTCCAAAGATTCGCAAAGGATTGTCCCTTGTGGCATTCACTATCACAAGAAATACAGTATTATCTGAATATATATCAGCCATTAAGCGAATTAAAAAAGCGGCATTTATTATCGAAAAATTTTCAACTTTTACCATCGGTTCAATATCACATGAAACTCCTAAACTCTGAAATAGCACTTTTAATGAACCATATATTTCAGAAAACGCAACATCGGAACAATCGGTGAAGACGACTAGATTCTTGCGTTTACAAGAGCTTCTATTATCAATGTGTAAATGCAAATTTTTAAAAACCTTTGTACATAAAATATTGGCATTTGTTGCGAGTTTGAATAATTCATCTCTGTCTTTGATAAGACGATGCCACTCTTTTTTCAAAGAAAATAATCTTTCTATGAATTCAGGATCAGAACAACCTAAAATTTTCCCAAGCTCGTAGGAAGATTTTTCGATATTTTCTTTACCCTGTATCAAAATCGCCGCATTTCTTATTACATAACAAGTTCTTTTCAGAATGTGTCTGCACTTTGAAACAAAATCTTCAGATTGTTTGTCTAGTATAATATAATTGCTTCTGATATCATGCACTAAGAAAAGCACGTTATAATACACATCGGATAGGAGGCAGTTCTGTTTTCCTGAAAAGCATAGAGGCTTTCCCAACAGAGATTTCGAATTACCAGTAAGTGTCTTGGTATAATACATTGGCTTTATGCCATGGTTGTGTAACTCCCTAGTGCAATCATCATAATCGACAATTGTAACACTTATTTTAATTGGGAACTTACGTCGCGCATCCACAATAACAGAATTTAAATACGTCCAAACATGTTCGTTATTTTTATCAATGATTACAGATAAGTCTATATCACTCCAGTCACAAACGAACTCAGAATCTAGTAACGAACCCCTCAAAATTACATCATATATTCCATCTATATCCCGAAATCGATTTTTAAAAAAATCCACAATTTGCTCTGTATTATTGAACATATGTCATATCTCCCTTGTTTAGCATATCCGCAATGTCTTTATCTATTTCGATTGCTCCAGACATTAAATTTCTCTCATACACTTTTGTTGAATTAGTGTTCGGTATATGGAAACTACTTTCGACACTTTCCACAAATTTTTTCAATTCATCCATTTTGTTAAGAAATGCACGCATATCAGTAAAATGAGGTATATGAAGTACCAAAAATAAATCTCCTTTATTAGGGAATTTAGACATATCTCTGGTTCCTCTAACCAAAAAATTATTCACCCCCCCAATCATCGGTCCCGCTAACACGCTGATAAGCAGTGATATCAAAGAGGCTTTGTAATTTTTACTAAAAGGCAACAACGAACCTCCCTCCAACAAATCTTGCGGATTCACACTTGCTTTTCCTGCATCATTCACGATCCAATCAATAGGAACATTTTCTCCAGCGGCAAGTTTACCTAGTACTTTTCCTCTTGAAACCATAGAAGTTGAAAAATCCGCAATTATTGGCGTACTTCTGGCTGGAACTGCATAAGCTATGGGGTTTGTACCAAACACCCGATCCCGTCCACCAGGTAAACACACAGCTGGTGATGAAACCGTACACCCAATGGCAATGCACTTGTGCCCAACGGCTCTTTTGACATAATAATGTAAACTACCAATATGACTGGCATTAATAACAGAGCCAACGGCGACGCCAACAGCCTTACTTTTAGAAATGATCAAATCCATAACTTCGCACGCGACACTAGGACCTATTGAATGATTCGCATCTACGCAATACACACACTCATTAGCTTTTATAACCTGTACTGACTTTTTAGGACGGATTGTTCCATTTTGAAGACCTGATAACAGTTGCTTTATCCGCATAACCCCTTGCTCGTGAACTCCTCTCAAATCAGCTTCAATAAGAGAATCCACCACACAACTAGCTTCTTCCTCAGGAATTCCTTGTTTTTTTAATAAATCACACAAAGCAAGTCTTAACTGGGCTATCTTTACTAACATGACGCACTCTCTTCAATCTTAAACTCCAAATCTTTTATGTCGGGATCAAATTTTTTCATACACGCATTAACAACTTGCGCTTCGGTTTCTCCTTTTTTGCTTTTTTCCCAGCAGTACTCAAATATATCTATGTAAAGACGGTCTAACTGTTTTTCTAATTCTTGAAAATTACTGTTACCAAAATTTAATTTGCGCACTTTATTGTACAGAAGCCATAAACGCTTCATAAACGGCACACACTTGTACTCCAAGTAAGAGCCTAATTTACGTAACTTTGCGATATTTTCTGTTCTAGAAGGATAAGTGTAATACCCATTCAACTCGTTTAATTTTACACCATCTTTCTTTACCATATCGTAAGCAACAGTTCCTCTAATAAGAAAAAGCTCGTGGAAAAATTTATTCATTTGTATTTTTCCTATGTACTTCAGCATAGCTATATTCTCAGTAATATCTTCATCTTCACTCCAAGGAGTAACCATGATAAAGCCATAAGAAAAATCAATATTCAGTTTCTTTAATACGTCGATAGCGCGTTTATTTTCTTCTACCGTTGTGCGTTTGTTCATTTTATCGAGTATTCTTTGACTACCCGATTCAACACCTAGATATACCCGTCTAAGACCCGCTTTTTTTAACTCTAGCAATAGATCTTCACTATTCATGATGGATATAGCACGTCCCTCCATGTGCATAAAAACATTCTTTAACTGTCGTTGAGCTAATTTTGCAAATTTCCATGCCCTTTCAGAATGCAAAGGTCCAATAAAATCAGAATCTATAAATCTAAAATTTCTAACCTTTGGATTGACCGTCATTATTTGCTTGATTTCTTTCAATATATTTTCAGCTGACCTGATGCGCCACGAATCATGAACAAATTTTCCAAGGAAGGGCCTTATAGCGCAAAATGTGCACCAAAAAACACATCCTCTACTACCTTCTATTAAGATTTCACTATTTTCATCCTGATAAGGTAATAAATATCTGTATGGAAAAGGTAACTTATCAAGCTCACATGCGATGTCTCTATCTTCAGAGATAAAAATCTCCCCATTCTCTTGTTTGTAAGATATTCCTTTTTCCTTCCTCCAATCAGATTTATTTATGAGATGCTCACAAAGCTTTCCAATTGAAAGCTCACCTTCTCCCATAATTACAGAATCTAAATTGTCAATGATGGCAAAAGCATCTTTAGTTTCGAGAGTAGGGAATTGTCCACCAGCTGTAATATGTTGATAACTATCTTTGCGCAACTTACTACAAAAATCTCGACACCATTGCGCCCCATTTCTTGAAGCTACAGACAACCCGATTAGATCAAAATTTTTTGTTTTAATTAGATTTACTGCTTGTTGAGGCGTTAATCCGAAAAAACGAGCATCACAAATCGTCACATCTACCCCCAACGAAGATAAATACGAAGCTAAATATCCGATGCCTAAATTTTCGATTACAAAGGTTCCAGATCTGTAAGATCCCGAATCATTCGGAGAAACTAGCAGAACAGAACCTTTTCCCTTTCCTTGTAGCTCAAACAACTTTACTTTTTCAAAAGACATATCTGAGTCCCTGCCAATTCAAATACCATCACGCCATTTTTTCGATCAGCAACCTTATTTGATTGGTAGACGCTTTCAGTATATCTTCTGGAACATTGAAAGCTGCTCTTCCTAAACAACCGTCAGGCTGTACAACTTCAATATCTCTAATGCCAGCATCTAATGCCTTCTTTCCTAATTCCAATAAATGCTCTCTCACTAGCCATTGACCACGAACTCTAACATGGTGACCGTTATTTTGTTGTATTTTACTTAGTGTGCTAAATCGAGCCCACTCCCCAAATTCTGGACTATCAGAAAAATAAAAAGATAAAGGTTGACGCTCTTCCACAATAGGCAATGACGCAGAATGACATCTCTCCAATCTTCTCAAAACATCACGCAAAGGAACTGGGGTCATCCAATCTATACAATCGGAAAATTTGTATTTTTTCGAAATGGCGACCAAATCTGCAAATAAGTCAGAATGTTCAGCCTGTAATCTTTCTAAATCTATATCTGATATAGCACCACCAAAATTTTCTTTTAGTTTTCTAGCTAAAATAATCATTTCTCTTTGAAATTCCACATCCTCCTGAAAAGCTTTCTCTTGGATGCTTCTTTCAAAGTCGCTAAAATATACCTTAGGAACACCTAACTTGCTTCCCATATCGAAAGTATGCTGCAACTTGCTGGTTCTAGTTATGAAAGATAACCACATGTAGGCACATAACGAACGATATTTTTCGCAAAAATTATCCCAACTCTCAACCGATAGATTAAAATTTTCACACGCCTTCATGTAATCCGCAAACAACGCATTTTCTTGCTCAAAATACAATTTAAAATTGTCAAGAGACATGACTCTTAACCAATCTACTTGATCTTGCAATGAACCTAAAACTTTCTCATACACTTTCCCGTTAATTGCACGCTGCTCTCCTTCAATTTTTGTAAGCAATTTCGTTCCGGTTTTCTCCAACAATGTATTTCTTAGAGGAAAACTCGATAACTGTAACTGCAATAATGCTCCACTCAAAGTAGTATCTGGTTTCACGAACCAAACATCTCCACTAGCATCTCGAAACATTTTCTTTTTCTTTATGCCTTCATCAACCAACTCCTGCAAGGAAGGTAATGTTTCTGGCTTTAGCGTTTCAAAAATTTCTGTAACTTTGTCCAAAGGAACTTGGACTAGCGGAAGTTTACCCGGATACACCTTTTTTCTGAACGCATCAATCGTCATCCATTGTCCATCATACGGAGTAAAAATTTTTACCGCGTCAGGAACTCCTATCACACAAGGAACTCCATGCTCACGGGCTATTAGCATTGGATGAGCAGTAGGATTTCCTTCCATCGTTATTATGCCACTAAATTTAGTAAAAAACTGACTCCACTGATTTTCAGTACGATGAGCTACAACTATATCCTCAGGTACAATTTCTAACGCACCCGTTGCTAGCTTAGAAAAACTATCTATCACCTTTATTTTTCCTACATTAACACCTCCTACAGAATACTTTCCAATTGCAACTGGAGCAGGTAAATCTGTCATCGAAATATCGAAAACGCTCTGACTGCCAACATTCATCAATGGTCTTACTTGAACAAAAAATATCTTGCCAGATTCGTCAATACAAAATTCGGTGTCAACAAGCCCGTCGTATATTTCACTGTTATAAACTTTTCGGATCACTTTAAGCGTTGCTGCAACAGAACGAGCTTGATCTAAAGAAATAGATTGCTCCCTTCTACCATCTTCAAGTTCAATTTTTGTAGTCCCAGACGATGTCGTATTTTGTCTATAAAAAGACTTCTTCTCCGGCACTAAGGCTTTGATGAGGAAAAGATCATTACTAAACAAAAAGTTATCAGCAGACTCCCCGCTGACAACGGCTTCTGGCCCATAATTAGCCGTTATACTAATGCCATTGTATCCTGTAGAAACGTCAACCGAAAAAGCAGTTCCAGAAGCTACAGCGTTTATCATTTGTTGCACTACAACACCCATGAAAGAAGTGCGAATACCGATGCCTTTCTCCAAATAGTACTTTATTGCATTGTTGCTGAAATTGGAGGCCCACACGGTTTTCAAGCCTTGACAAAAATCATCAAACGTCCGTAGGTTTAACACAGATTCATACAATCCAGCAAACGCTCCTTCAACACCATCTTCTACAGTAGAAGAGCTTCTAACTACAACTGGCTTGCTACCATTTTCTGATACCTTTTGGTACATTACAGATAAACGCGCTAAAAGGTCGGCTGGAATACTCATGGCTGTGATTTTTTGCCGTACTACTTCTGCTTTTTCGAACAAGGCCTTGATATCTGAGTCGGAAGAACATAACGAGTACAGTTCCTCTACATCACCTTGTATGGCACTAGTACCAATAATTTTTCGAAATATATCACACCCTACCGCATCAAACGGTGGTACATTCACTCCTTCAATTTTAGATAAAAAACCTAAATTCCACGCTTTACCTCCAACATTTGTACATTCTGCCATTACTTTCTTACCTACCTCAGATCTTACATCTTCTTTTTCGCCATTAATCGGAATCATGCACTCAGACAATGCGCTTATAAAAAAAACTGCGCCTACAAATACTTTCTTCATAGTACCCTCCTGTACTTTCACATAAATAAACCACAACCAAACGTTGTATTCCAGCATAGGCATATACTCAAAATAATTGCAATAGATATTTAGGTATTTTTTTTTGATATATACGTTGATTTTTGAGCAAAAAATAGAAAGCTTGATGTGCGGCAAATGGATAAGCCGCTCCAACAATCGAGGGTAGAATAATCTTGAGTTTTTGGCTTTTTATAAGTAATTATTGATTAAAGAAGTGAATTATAAAGAGAATGCGTAAAAAAGACCAAGACACCTATAATGCTCGTGAATAAATACTATAAAAAGTTTCATTTAACAAGAAAGAGGAAATATTTCAAAGTAAAAGTTGGATGGAGGTTAGGAAGATGGACGTTCCAATTAATTTTTTCAGTTTTCATTTTGTTTAATGTGGAAAACGCATTTTCTGAAGAAGAAATTTTTATGGAAACGATAACTGTAAAAGGGAAAAACACACATCAACAAAATGACGGTGTAGAAAATTTGGAAGATGAAGGGAGTTGCACAAAAAAAACGTCGAGTTCTTCTCTTAGAATAAATGGTGCTAGAGCTTCAGATACTTTGATATTTGTAGATGGGATAAGATTAGACGATGCTCCGTCAGCAGATGGTAGCTTCAATGTAGATTTGTTGAACAATAAAAAACTAAAACATGAAAAATGTTTGAATGATACTACTTTTGAGATTGATGATAATTTACCTGAAAAGAATGAAATGATAATATCGCACTCTCTTGCTTC
>JAILGW010000020.1 GCA_024696365.1 Alphaproteobacteria bacterium
GCTCAAGGATACTCGCATAGACGTCATATTCTGTTCCTCGCTCCAACGCGCAAGACAAACTGCCGATATTATAAACGAGTTTCATAATGTATCCATTTTCGAAAAGGATAATCTCCAGGAACGAAATAGTGGCGATTATGTTGGTGCGGCTTTTCATGAATTATTCGATTTCGACAAAAACATCAAAAACGAGAATATTGAATCCATCAAAGAATTTGTCGATAGAATATACTCCGCCATGGAAGAAATTATTAATACCAATTACGACAACATCGCAATCGTCGCACACGGCGGAGTCCACCACGCCATCAGAACCTATTGCCTAAAGTTACCACTAAAAGGCAACATTCGTGTCGACAAAGTCCCTAACGGCGGCATCCGTTTTTACGCCGCTTAATTTAGCCAACCTACTCTTCGGTCAATGAGAGAGTGAAGATATCGCCCTCATCCATCGTGGGAGTCGTAAGCCTTAGCGATTCCCCAGCCTCTATTACAAAATCCCGCTTGGTATTCCCCAAACCGCTTCCGTCATAAGAAAAATCCTGAAAGGTATGTATACTAATCTTATCGTCATCGACACTTCTAACTTCAAACGAAAGAATTTCTTCATCCCACTCCATACCAGACGTATCTGAATAATGACGAGTTGTCACTACGCATTTTTCGTACAATTTAATTTCACAAAATGATTCCTTTTCTACCGGCTTATAATCCTTGCTCCAACCGCTCCAACTTGAACTAACAACTCTAATCCTCGGCTTGCCATTAGTTGCCACGGACACCTCCTTTTCAAGTTCTTTTATCTTGTTTTGTAAACTCTGTATCTGCTCATCTTTCTTAGAACTATCAATAAATTCATAAGCGCTCAATCCGGCCCCAGCAAAAGCCACCAAAGAAATAATAATGATAGTAATAACTAACCCAATCTCCCTGCTTTTCCTTTCCATATTGTCCGCATTCGCTTCCGTATTTGTATTGTCTTTCATAAAACCCTTTTGCTTATAACTACATTATACAACGCTTAGCATAAAAAAGCCCCCCAAGGGGGGGCTTGCAAGGTTAGTATAACGACTTTTATCTCAGGCGTTCCGATTCTTGAACGTCTGTCGAAGCAACAGTGCCATCGGCCAGATAAGAAGTAACCGTCATAGTACAGTCGATTTTTTCATCGCTGTAGCGATATGCATAAATCGCTTCTTTTCTGGTGACCGATGTGTCGGGATTCTTCACCTGCTCGCGACTGCTATTTGCAGAAAGAACTTTGCTTCCACTATCATAAGCACGAATTGTCGTCTCGGCAATTAATAATATTTGTCAATACTTTTTCTCCATTTAGGCAAGCACACCTAGCTAAAACGCTATGCTTTACAAATTAAGCATTTTGTGCTATAATCAATATTGTTGCCCACAAAGAACCTTGCCAAGCTTTAGAAGGAGGCGAAAGCTTATGCTGCGATATTTTTTACCAATGTGTTTATTGCTCCTGTTATTGTCAGTCCTTATCTGGTCATTATTCCGACGCCGCACCTATCGGCTGGAGCTGAAGTCGAGAACAGAGGTCGACATGATGCGTGATGAGCTCACAGTTCACACGGGCCAAGATTTTCACAGTAGAATCGATGCCGCATTCGGCCAAGACCCACAAAAAACGCTGACCGACATTGAAGCCATCATATCCACCACCCACGAAAATATCGATATTATTAATGACATGTCCGACGATCAAGTCAAACGGTTATACTACGAAACTTTTAATCGGTGGCACCCTCTTCTGTAGCCATCAACCCCTCGGCCAGCCGGCCGAGGTTTTTGTTTTAAGCAAAATACAATAAAAACATGCTTGCTGTTAAAATTAGCATATACTATGTTAATTCCTCTTATTTTAGCCACCATCGCCGCAATCTTTAGCGCCTCCACTAATCATATCGACAAATACCTCATATCAAAAGTAATCAAGAATGCAGATTATCGAGCGCTTGCCTTATCATCTACGATTATTGCCGGCGGAGTAATGACATTGATATACCTGCCCATTTGCAACTTCAATCCATCCTTCGATCTACCCAGCATTTTATTATTACTGTTCAATTCTGCGCTTTACGCCACCGCAACCATCGTCTACTTTTTAGCACTTAATCGCGACGATACGACTATTATTGCGATACTACTCCAACTAATCCCCGTATTCATGCTTTTTATCTCACCGCTCGTCTTAGGCAATCAACATATTAGCCCCCTACAACTAATTGGCAGCGCCATCATTACATTTGCAGCCATAACCGTCACTTACGAACCTAGCAAAAAGAAATTCAGCAAAGAAAAATTCATCACTTTTGCCATGATGGCCTTCTCCTCATCTGCATACGCAATATGGCTTATTATCGAAAGATACACAAATCAAAGCCACGATTATAATCAAACCATACTATGGACAAATCCTACCCTTCTAATAGTCGGCATTGTTATTTTTTGTCCTATCGAAAAAATACCGAGAATCGTTCATCGAAATGCTCAAAAGTAATGGCCGCAAGGTAATTGGTCTTAATATTATAAATGAGCTCTTTAACTCTTTCAGCGGAGTGCTCTCAACGCTTGGTGGAACTATGGCATCTATTGCGCTAGTTTCATTTGTAGCTCAAGGCGTGCAGCCTTTTGCAGTCATGCTACTAGGCATACTAATCACTAAACTATTTCCAAAAATCGAGAAAGAAAAAATCACAAAAAGAGATCTTACCAAGCGAACTATAACAATAGTATTCTGCATTATTGGCCTAGCCTTTATCCAATTCGGCTAGACCAACAGTTCAAGCCTAGCTCGCATAAGCTATATTGTGCGCCATAGCCTGCTCTTCAAGACGCACCGCTCGCTCGTGATCATCAATCGCGGAATTTACTGAATGCTTGACGCGTGCCGCTTCTTCCGCTTTCTTGCCGTCATTCCAACGATCAAGCGAACCTACCAAATACCCAGTAATCCTACGCAAACGTTCAAACTTATTACCAAAATATTGCCCATATTTTTCGAAATATTTTTTCGCAGTTGCCGCATCGCTATTCTTCTCAATCAAAGCCGCCCCTAACTCTACCAAACGACTTACGTGCAGATTCTCAAATTTATCAAATATTTTCAAGGAATCTTTAATGTCTCTGTCTGACACATCTGCATACTCATTTAAAGATTTTTTAAAACGTTCAAAATCGAATTTCGTTACATCACTTGGTTCAAAGTAAAGAATATTTTTCATACATGCCCTTTTTTATCTTACAAAAATAATTATAAGCACCACATATAGCGTAGTCAATACGCAAATATACGCTATATCTAGTGTCTATGTTAATTTTACAACAACACATCCGTTTACTAATATTTTAGAATAAATTGACAATATATATAAATAGTGTTTTAATATACATGACGTTGTCGTTGCACTTTTTGAAAGGAGGAGCTTATGCCCAGCATAATAGTGCCAATCTTAGCTGGACCGGATGAGGACCAATTGCGACTAGCTATGGAGACCATTGCTAATGTTAATGGATTCAAAAGAGGCAGAAAACATCCCATGAACGACCTTGACATTCAGCAATGTAGCATAAATCTCGTAAAAACGCAGTTGTCCTGGACAATCAAAGGCGTACCGTTGAATTTCAATATTAAAGCACAGACTACATCGATTAAACGGTACGGCGACCAATACGAGATAACGTTCGAAGCTCGTACATATTTCATCCACCTGCTCAGAGATAAAAGCCAAAAAACCTATCATCTGTGGCCGGGATTATATAAATACACCATTATTTATTATCCCGACAGCAAAAGTTCTAACAATTTCGTAGAACTTGAACGGCTATATTGATCGTCCACTTCCACCTCCAAACACAAGAGCCGCCAACCTGATACGTTGACGGCTCTTTTTATTAACTCAGCTTACCCTTTTTAAGGCGAAGTATTTCAT
>JAILGW010000023.1 GCA_024696365.1 Alphaproteobacteria bacterium
CAAAGACCTTGTTTAATATAGGAATGTTATAACTACCGGCAAAAAACGTTGCGCAGATAAGAGTTGCTATTGAAGCGATGCTTACTACGGTGTGCGCCGAGAAGTATTTTTCGTTCATTGCATTCGGGTAGAACCAAACAGCCATAACAAGCAAGAATGCCATCAACATTGAAAATTTACTGCTCTTGTGTTCAGCATTTCTATCATACACAAAAGCCAAAAAAGAACCGAAAAACAGTTCGGAAAGGTTATTATAGATGAAATAATATCTATATCCGCAATAACTTGTTACTACAGGCTGAACGATAAACAGGAACAAAAATCCGAGGCATAATGCCGTAAGCATACGGGCATTATCATTCTTGCAGAGTATAAGAACAATCGGCCAAACAACGTAAAATTGTATCACAACTGCCAAATACCAAAATGGGCCAGAACAACAAATATGAGGTTTTTCAGCACCGAAAAACTGCATCACATCGTTATAGCATCCGCAAAATAACTCTATTGGCAGTCTTAAAAATGCCATAACCCATGAAGAATCTTTTTCGGTGCAGGCAAGGAATGTTCCAAGTAACGCTATGACTGTCAGCAATACAGGGAATATACGGAAAGCTCTTCTTTTATAGAAAGAGAATAGCATATCTTTGCACGCACTGAATCTATCGCAAAACAAAGGCTGCTGTGCCATTTTTAACTTATCTTTTAATGATAAAGTGATAACAAAGCCTGAAATCGCGAGGAATATATGTACACCGCCTGTCCCCTCAAGTAACCAAATAGGTACTATGTTGTACACGTAACGCAATGGACATATCCAAGCTATATGCTGAATCAGCACCAATATACACGCAAAACCACGCAATCTTTCAATATCTTCAAAAAACGGTGTTTTATTTTCAGTCGTTGTTACTTCAGTCATTTATCGCCCCATCATTGACATAAGTTTACCTATACCGCCGTGTTTCTTCATTTTTTTGAAGAAATCCAACGCACCCTCGTATTGCTTAATCAGCTTGTTAACTTCCTGAATTGTTGTGCCTGAGCCAAGAGCAATTCTTTTTTTTCTCGAACCGTTCAGCAATTTATGATTTTTCTTCTCTTTTTTGGTCATTGACCTGATTATTGCTATATTTCTTGCGACAGTTTTATCGGATATACCTTGCGCATCCATTATGCTTTCTAGTTGTTTACTTTGTGGAAGCATTTTGAGAATAGTTTTTAGTCCGCCGAGTTTCGACATTTTTTCCATTTGTACGGCTAAATCATCGAATGTGAACACGCCTTCCTGCATTTTCTTAGCGGCAGCTTCGGCTTCTTCTTGCGAAAAATTCTCTTGAGCTTTTTCTACAAGTGCGACAATATCGCCCATTCCCAGCAATCTGCCGGCTATTCTTTCTGCATCAAACGGCTCAAGATCAGTAAGTTTTTCTCCAACACACAGGAATTTTATTTCACGTCCCGTTATGGCTCTCATAGAAAGAGCAACACCACCTCTCGCATCGCCATCAACTCGAGTTAATATAATGCCTGAAACATCGAGCGTTTCCGAAAACTTTTTAGCGACATTTATCGCGTCTTGTCCCGTCATAATGTCCGCAACCAACAAAATTTCATGTGGTTTGATGGTGCCTGCGATTTTAACCAGTTCGTCCATCTTGACGTCATCTATGTGCAGACGTCCCGCAGTATCCAAAATTAAAACATCAGCATTTTCAGACTTCGTTTTTTGAAGTGCTAAATCAGTGATTTCCTGAACTGATAAATCTGGCCTTGCGTTCTGTTGGGCAAATACAACGCCATTGATTTTCTGAGCGAGCACGGCCAACTGCTCTATAGCGGCAGGACGGTAAATATCGGTAGATGCCAAAACAACTTTCTTATTTTTCTTGGTGAAGAAGTGGGCAAGCTTTGCTGCTGTGGTTGTCTTTCCCGCTCCTTGAAGACCGACAAGCATTATCTTGTATGGTTTATCCGTAGGGGTAAGAGGAGAACTTTTTCCTAATAATTCAACAAGATGATCGTGTACGATTTTTGTAACTAACTGCCCCGGTGAGATAGATTTTATTACTTCTTGTCCGACTGCTTTTTCCTTGACCTCTGCGATGAATTTGCGCGCTACTTCCAGCGATACATCCGCTTCTAGCAACGTAACCCTTATTTCGCGCAGTGCCGTGTCGACATCAGCTTCTTTCAATGCGCCGCTTCTGCGAAGTTTTTCGAAAATTCCCGAAATTCTGTCGGAAAAAGAGTCAAACATCAATATTCCTTAACCAAACATCCTTTTACATACTAGCATAGTTGCTATCCGTTAGAAAGGTTTGATATTCTTGTGCAAAGGAGATTTTTGTGGAAGAAATTACGGAATATACTGTTTCGCGTTTATCTGCGTTGATAAAGAACACGTTAGAGAAGAGTTTCAGTGACATAGTATTGCGCGCTGAGATAAGCTCTCTCAAAGCTTCAACATTAGGACATGTGTATCTCTCACTAAAGGATTCGGACAGCGATAGCGTTATCAATGCAGTATGCTGGAAAGGCATTGTTCAGAAAAGCTCAGTGAAGCTCGAAGTTGGCATGGAAATGCGCTTTTTCGGGAACGTAACAACATATCCGACTCAATCAAAATATAATTTTCAGATAAATCGATTTGAGATTGCCGGGCTTGGCGAACTCTTAAAAATGCTTGAAGAACGAAAAAAGAAGTTGGCCGCAGAAGGATTGTTTGATAGTTCGAAAAAAAAGAAAATTCCGACACTGCCACGTTTAATTGGGGTTGTAACTTCTCCAACTGGTGCTGTTATCAAAGACATTTTGAGAACAGTGAATAGGCGGTTTCCAAGAGAGATTTTATTATGGCCGGTGCAGGTTCAGGGAGTAGGAGCAGCACATCAAATAGCCGACGCGATACGAGGCATGAATGCTTTGCAAGGAAATATGCATCCAGATGTATTGATAGTTGCGCGAGGTGGCGGCAGTTTTGAGGACTTAATGCCGTTCAGTGAAGAAGAAGTTGTAAGAGCAGCAGCGGCAAGTGAAATTCCGTTAATTTCCGGTGTCGGGCACGAGACAGATACGACTTTGATAGATTACGCCGCAGATTTAAGAGCTCCGACCCCAACTGCTGCAGCAGAGTTGGCTGTTCCGGAAAAAGTAAAGTTGCAACATGATGTCAGTAAGATATTTCTTAATTTGCATAACGCAATTCAAAACTATATCGAGAAACAAAAGCTATTTTTGAATTCTCATAAGGTGTTGAGTATTCAAGGATTCATTTCAGAAAGAGCACAAAAGACAGAGTTTGCTTTCGACAAGATTTCTTCCAAAATTAAGGATATGATCTCCGCGCGAAGTATGCAATTGGTCAGAATGAATCCATTGCCTCCTAAAATTCCGGAAAATATTGGAGAGATTTTTCAGCGATTGAGTTTCGCGTTTACGTCGAAGTATGAAGCAAATAAAAACGCATTTGCATTACTCGTTAATTCGATGGAAGCCAATTCATATTCGAAGATTTTGAAGAAGGGGTTTGCCTTTGTTGAATCAGATAAAGCTGAACCGTTGACTTCTGCTAAGAAAACGCAAGCGGCGGCGGCTTTTAATTTAGTATTTGCGGACGGTTCGGTTAGAATAACTAAAAAATCCCATCAAATGGATTTGTTTTAAGTACGGATAAGTCTTATATTAAGAGATGGTGGAGGTACAATGCTATCTAAGACAATTTACATGGATTATCAAGCGACTACGCCTTGTGATAAGCGTGTGCTGAACGAGATGATTCCGTATTTTTGCGAGAAGTTCGGCAATCCGCATTCTTCAAGTCACAGAATGGGAACGGAGGCGGCTAAAGCTGTTGAGCGGGCTAGAAAACAAATTGCTGAGTTAATACACGCCGATGATGAAAAATCAATTATTTTTACGTCGGGTGCGACGGAATCAAATAATCTTGCTATCCAAGGAATCGCGCGTTTCTATAAGGAAAAAGGAAACCGTATTATTACCAGTGCGATAGAGCATAAGTGCGTGCTCGAAGCCTGCAATTATTTGAAAAACGAGGGATTTGACGTTGTCATTCTGCCTGTGAAATCTAATGGTATTGTGGATATAGACGCTCTGAAAGAAGCCATTAACGATAAGACGATTTTGGTTTCTGTGATGACGGTAAATAACGAAATAGGCACAATTCAGCCGATAGATGAAATCAGTCGTATGTGTCGTGAGCACGGTGTTTTATTTCATACAGATGCAGCTCAAGCGGTCGGTAAAATCGATGTTGATGTTTCAAAAGTCGACTTGATGAGTATATCAGGACACAAGATATACGGGCCGAAAGGAATCGGAGCGTTGTATGTGCGTACGAAACCGAGAGTCAGATTAACTCCTTTGTTTCAAGGGGGCGGACAAGAGCGTGGATTGCGTTCAGGAACATTGGCAACTCCTTTGTGCGTCGGAATAGGGACTGCTTGTGCTATTGCTCAGAAAGAAATGGCAGAAGAGCGTCTCAGATTGTTGAAATTGAAGGATTATTTTCTGAATAAGATTTTTGATAATCTGCCGAAGGTGTATTTAAACGGAGACAGAGAACAAAGAATACCGGGATGCATAAATTTGAGTTTTGACGGTATAGAAGGCGAGGGGATAATGCTCGGAATGCCGGAAATTTGCGTATCTTCAGGGTCGGCTTGTACATCGGCATCGCTTGAACCATCATATGTGTTAAAAGCAATTTCAGTTCGTGAAGATTTAGCTCATTCGTCTTTGCGCATAGGTTTCGGGCGTTTTACCACTCAGGAAGAAGTCGAATATGCGGCGTCGAAAATAATAGAAGTGGTCAATCGACTGAGAGAAATGAGCCCGTTATGGTAGAGAGGATATAATGGAATATTCGAAAAAAGTTATGGATTTGTACTCTAATCCGAAAAATGTCGGCAGTTTAAACGAAGAGGACGAAAACGTCGGGACATCCGTTGTTGGCGCGCCAAGTTGTGGTGATGTTATCAAACTGCAAATAAGAGTGGACGACGATGGAAAAATCGCTGAGGCGAAGTTTAAAACATTTGGATGTGGTGCGGCTATTGCTTCCAGTGCTTTGATTACGGATTGGGTGCAAGGAAAAAGTCTGGACGAGGCGAAAAAAATCAAAAATAAAGATGTCGCTGAGTACCTGTCTTTGCCTCCGGTAAAGGCACATTGTTCGGTTTTGGCGGAAGAAGCCATCAATAAAGCCATAGAAAATTATCTATCAAAAAAAGGAAAATAAACATGGAACAGTTAGTAAGTTTCACAAATGCAGCGTTGGATTTCATTAAAAAATCAGTAGCAGATACAAAATGTCTCGGTGTAAGAATCAATGTCGTATCGGGCGGCTGTCAGGGCATGACTTACGCAGTGACTTTCGTCAATGAAGTTGATAAATCCGATTTAGAAATGGAACAGGACGGAGTAAAAATCTACATAGCCTCGAAAGCCGTTATCTTTATCGCAGGAATGGCTGTTGATTACGTGAAAAATCCAATGGGCGGAAATTTAGTCTTTGAAAATCCAAATGCAAAATCAAAATGCGGTTGCGGGAAATCCTTCTGCACGGACGATAACAGCGGTTGTTGTGGAGGCAAGTGTGGAATGTAGAGAAAGTCGAAACTATTTCGAATTTTTTGATATTCCTATGTCTTTCAACGTAGATGAATCCGCGCTGACTTTGGCGTATCTGAGAAAACAACAACAGCTTCATGCGGATGGTGACATCGACGATACGGAGAGAACTTTTTTGAATTCTGCGTATAAAACTCTTTCAAATCCGATTAGTAGGGGGGAGTATTTTCTCAAATTACAAGGGATAGATATTGATGCTATGCCGACTGAAGCAGCAATTGAAATGTTCAAACTGCGAGAGCAATATGATGCGTTGCAAAATGACGAAGACAGAGAGCATTTTCAGTCGGAGTTGGAGAAAAAGAACGAATTGACGGTGCAGAAACTGAAAGAAACGCCTGATTTGGCAGAATTTGCGAAGGCATTTTGTGTGCTGCGTTTCATTAATTCATTTTTGGAAAAAGTGAGAACAGATGTTTACAGTAGGGATTGATTTAGGAACAACAACTTCCGTCGTAGCGTATATCGAAGACGGAGCACCGAAAATCGTCGAAGTCGATGGTGGCAAGATAACCACGCCTTCAGTTGTAAGTTACGTTGATGGCCATCCGATAGTCGGGCGAGAGGCAATTTTGAATGGTGATTCTTCCGATACTCTGTTTTCAATGAAGCGCCTGATGGGGAGTAACGAAAAGGTCGCGGGTAAAAGCGCTGTTGAGGTGTCAGCTGATATTCTATCTCATTTGAAAAGAATTACGGAAGCAAAAGTTGGAAAGCAAATAGACAGCGCAATTATCACAGTTCCCGCTCACTTTTCCGACTTACAGAGAACGGCGACGAAGCAAGCAGCGTCAATTGCTGGTATAAAAGTGTTACGTCTGATAAATGAACCGACGGCAGCTGCTTTAGCTTTCGGAATTGATAAAAATAAAAACGGCATATTTGCGGTATACGATTTCGGCGGAGGTACGTTTGATTTTTCGGTACTGCGTTTGGTAGATGGCATTTTTCAGGTATTAGCGACGGGTGGAGATAATTATCTCGGTGGTGATGATATCGATAATAAAATCGTTGAATATAACCTCCAAAAGTACGGTATAAGCAGACAAGGGCTTTCGGAAAAAGATGTGATTGCTGCTCGTTTAGTCGCAAAACTGATGAAAGAACAATTGAGCGGAAGGGATTTGGTTCATAAGAAGTACATTTACAACGGGCAAGAATTTGATTTTGAATTGACTGCGAATTTGCTGAAACAATTTGCGGCGGAATTTATTCAGAAAACGCTTGATATATCAACGCAAGTATTAAAGGACGCGAAAATTCAAGCTGTTGATGGTGTTGTGCTTGCAGGCGGAATGACTAAGTCTCCGTTGGTTAAGCTAGCAGTGAGAGACTTCTTTAAGGCGCAAATATATGATGACTTAAACCCAGAAGGCGTTGTAGCAATCGGTGCGGCTATTCAAGCTGATGGCATAGGAACTAAGAACAAAAATTTGCTTTTGATAGATGTTGTTCCGTTGACCCTTGGGATAGAGACTGTTGGCGGTGCTGTGGATAAAATTATCCACAGGAACACCCCGATTCCGATAGTTGAAAGACGGGAGTATACGACATATCAGGACAATCAAACGGGCATAAAATTT
This sequence comes from Alphaproteobacteria bacterium, assembly GCA_024696365.1. Classification (GTDB taxonomy): domain Bacteria; phylum Pseudomonadota; class Alphaproteobacteria; order UBA3830; family UBA3830; genus JAILGW01. The sequence goes on from JAILGW010000023.1 coordinate 7,236, forward strand.
CAGGTGGTTCAGGGAGAGCGTGCACTGGCGAAAGATTGTCGGTCGTTGGCGACTTTCGAGTTGACGGGGATTCCGCCAATGCCTGCCGGTATGCCTCGTGTTATTGTCGAATTTGGTGTGGATGTAAACGGACTGCTGAACCTAAAAGCCTACGAAAAAACGCTTGGAATTTCTCAGACTATAACCGTTGAGCCGTCTTCGGGATTGTCGAATGATGAGATGGTGGAGATTTTGCAAAAGGCGTTTGAAAACGCAGAGAAAGACGCTGAAAAGTCGAAAGAGATTACAATTCAAATTGAATGTGAAAGAATGCTGAAATTTTGGGAGTCTCTATTGAATGATTTGCCGGAACAGGCACATAACGATGCTGAACAAAAACTTAAAGAATTGAGTAATGCTTTGAAAAAGAAAGATTTTACCGAAATTGTAAAGTTAAAAACGGCTCTGGAGAATATTTA
>JAILGW010000052.1 GCA_024696365.1 Alphaproteobacteria bacterium
TATTTGTTCTGTAAATAGTGCAGCAAATTCAGCAAACCCTGCTCGGGAGGATCTAATTATCTCTGTAAATGAGTTTTTTTCGGATTCTGTTCCTCCTATATTCCATGCAAAATAATGCCCAAGGTAGGAAGTACGCCATGAGTTGACTGCATCGGCGTTAATATATTGCTCTAAATCGAAAGGTGAACCACATTGAGAACCCATTGGGCCAAATACACAACAGCCACCAACCGTTAGTAGCGGCGCAAACGTAGCGAGACGCCGCTCAGTTTCTCCCGCAAAAAATTTAAACACAGAATGATCATTAATAATCAAATTGAATTCGCCTGGCTTAACTAACTTTGTTATTATGCCTGAAAAATCTGTTCGATTAAAATCGAGATTCCAAACTCTGACATGTCCATCTTGTGAAACAGCAACGTCTGCTTCTAATTCATCATTCCATTGGGTTAAAATCTTCATCCCCTCACAAGGCCTAAAGTTAACTGCTTTTGTATCAAATTCATCTTGTTTGTATATAAATGTCAGATCATATTGTTCTGCTAGTCGTGGCCAGAAATTTTGCCATCTGTGGTCATCTGGATGTCCACCGACAACCAAAATACTCCCCCGTACCGTTCCTTTCGACAATTTTTCTGCAGGAATTGGAACGAAATTTGGTGCGCCTAAACCTCGAGTCATTTCTCTTGGTTTAACATCAGCAGTAGCGTTAACAGATATATCTCCGTACAGCGACAAAACAAATGTGCTCACTACAGCAAGCAATAATTTTTTTAGCATTCTTATATTCCTCTTATTACCCATCAATATTGACAATATTGCCATAATGTTCTTAATGAGTAAACTAAAACATGAAAATTCTTACAAATCCTATGCGTTTCCTGCCGCTTCAGCAAAAACGTTGGTATGAGAGCCGATTTTCAGTAGGGCTTTGCTCCATTTATCGGCTCTCGGATCTCCGAATATTAATGCCTCATCGGCTTCTATCGGAACCCAATATCCTGAGGCGACTTCCTCCTCCAATTGGTCAGCTTCCCACAGGCAGCAGCCCATGCATAGCATTTTCCTCTCGGGACCTCCTTCTGACGTAATCACGCTCAGAATATCGGAATTTATGGTGAGGGCGATATGGTTGCTGATTATTGAACTACCCTGAGTCATATAATCGTCAGAGTGAAAAATAAAGCATCTGTCAGCGTCTTCCAATCCGCCGAAATGAATATCAATGTCATGTACTCCTCTTGCACCTACTCTAAGGTTTTTAAGGATAGAACAAACGCTCATATTCGGTATCATTTTATTAATAATGACTCCCATTGCGCCGTCTTTATCATGAGCACAAACGTATACCATTGATTTACTCAGATAGCCCTGAGAAACAGTCGGTGTTGCAAGTAGAATCTTGCCAGTTAAATGCCGAATATCGCTATCTTTGTTGCTCATTTCTCTCACCACGTTTATAATCAGTATGGTACAGTACTTACATTAATTTTTTACTAATATGAGAGCCTGTTTAAACAAAATCTGCGTTTTTTTCTTATTACTTGTGATATTACCTGAAGTTAGAGGAAATAACGCGCCGAATATTAATATAACAACGGCAGTTACGAAAATAGATGATTCTTCGTTTAATTGCGAATTGATTATAAATACTGCGCAAGGGTGGAAATTAACACAAGCGCCTGAAATTACTCTTCAAAATCCGAAAGAAAATATTCAGCTAAAATATGACAGTAACGTAGAATCGTTAGGAGATGGGCAATATCGCGTAAATATCAGTTTCACAGGGGCTCCTGCTCTTCTTCGTGGTAAATTGGGGTTAAGTATAGAATGTTTTTTGTGTGGTAAAGTTTGTACTATCGTTTCGAAAAATTTTTCAGTTTCATTGACTCCGGAGAATACCACTGACTACGGTTTTTGGATGTTCGTTTTGTCCGGATTTATCGGCGGACTGATTTTGAATTTTATGCCGTGCGTTCTACCAGTGATTCTTATGAAATTGCGAATGTTAAAAGGGGCTTCCAAAGTTGCCCTATTTGGTTCTATCGCAGGAAATTACGCTACATTCGGAGTACTGACGGCTGTTTTGGTGGCTCTGAAAATCAGCGGAGAAATCGTAGGATGGGGCCTGCACTTTCAGAACGTATTTTTTCTTGAAGTTATTACGATAATTCTGTTTTTGTTGATGCTGTATTCGTTTGAAATAATAACTCTGTTCCCGTCGTTTGAGGCTAATGTATCGAGTAAGGGATTGTTCTTCGGAAATTTCTTGTCGGCTGTTGTTTCATCGATTATCGCGATTCCGTGCACTGCGCCGTTTTTGGGAACAGCGGCAGCGTTTGCGATACAAGGTTCGTTAGCTGAAATGGTGACGGTATTTTTCGCGATTGCGACAGGTTTTACGTTCCCGTATTTTATTGCGCTTGCCGTGCCTGAAGTTAAAACTTTCAATCTCGGCCGATTCAGCGACATATTCAAAAAAATCGTCAATTTCGGTGTCGCGATAACGTTCTGCTGGCTGTTCTGGTTACTGACCATTCGAATTGAGGTGTGGCTTGTGATAGTGCATTTGGCGTTTTTCATCGTGCTAACGTTATGTTTCAAAAAAGAATGGTATAAGACGGCAGTGGCGATTATTGCTGCGTTCGGTGTTCTTATCGGAGTAGTAAATATTACACAAAACGAAACGAAAAACGATGTCTTACAACAAGTGCAGAGAGCGGTTGAATCAAACCAAACAGTGCTATTTAACATTTCTGCCGATTGGTGTCTGACGTGTAAGTACAATAAATTGAATGTGCTTGCGAGTAAAAAGGTAAAGGCGGCTATTCAGAAACATAATGTCGTCGTTATCGAGGGAGATTTAACTCGCAAAAATAACGAGCTGATGCACTTTATTCACGAACACAATCGGGTTGGCATTCCGTTTACGATTATTTACAGTCGAAACGCAAAAGACGGAATTGTTCTCGATGAAATCCCGTCGGCAGAGGATGTGGTAAAGGCGATAGAAAGGGCAAAAGGTCCAGTCGAGCAGAATTACGATAGCATTAAACGTATTTAGCTAAATCTGTTTATTATAGTAAACGCTTTTACGTAAAATCGTACAGTATGCAAGCTAGAGGTGCGAACAACTATCTTCCACATTGCATGCAATTGTCGTCAAAAGTGGATAAAATATTTGACTTTTACCGCAAAAGCATATATAATATCAACAAATAGAGATAATAAGGAGATAAAATGTCTACAACTAGCATACGTATATCAAAAGATTTATTAGCAGAATTGAAGGCGCTTGCCGATTCACAGTTCCGTACTGTACCAAAAACCATCGAGTGGTTACTCCACGAATACAAGACACATACTGAATCCGCACAGGAATATTGCGAAAGAGAACCGATGAATTCTTTGATTACTGCGGCCATGAAAGAGCCAGGCATTTCAACAACTATTGAGGAGTTGTTTAAGTGATGAAGTTACTGAAAACAACACTTTTTGTTAGTGATCTCGAATATCTGCGTAAAAATGAACCAAAACTTTGGAGCAAAGTTCAAAAGCTTTGTGTGGATATTGTGGAACATCCATTTGATGGACTAGGAAAACCTGAACCGTTGAAATATCAGTTCGGAGGCGTATGGTCTCGTAGAATAGACGGAAAAAATAGGTTGTTGTATATGATAGAGGACAACAATACAGTTAAATTACTTTCTTGTCGTGGTCATTATGAGTAAGTAGATAACAGGAGTTTGTTACTTGCTGAACATTGCATACTTTGCATATTCGCGACAGTATGTACACATACGCTAAGGAGAGGATGATGGAAACATTGAATATTCTTATGGTAATAATGAACGTTGTTCAGCTTGCTCTTAATCCGCTCCACATCGATTGTATTAGTAGATTGTTATTTAACCTTAATGCGTACATTAATAAAAATCAGCAGATGTTTTTGTCGTTTGACGTTGGATTACTGGCTGCGATGCTGGTTTACTGTCTAGAGGCTATCAAACAGATTTACGAAGAAATGATTATCAAAGTACGACAGTCGAATTTGTCTACATCTAATACATTGATAAACTTTTGTGTTATGAGCTTTCCTGCACTAATAATTTTCGTAGGATTTCGAGCCTATAACATATCTTTGGGTTCTCTGCTCAGCAGTCCACATAGAGTTGTTATGGCCTCAATTATCACAGGCGTGGTAGCAGTGGTCATGTTTTTTTGCGATAGAGGAGAAAATGCTAAGAAACATATGACTCGAAAAGATGCTTTGATAGTCGGTTTTTCTCAATTGTTAAGTCTTATTCCGGGAGTTTATCGGCTGGATATTTCTTTTATCGCAATGCGTTACCTCGGATTTTCGCGTTTTGATTCGTTTCGTAATTTTATTTTGTTATCGATTCCATTGCAAATGTATTGGTGTATTGAGCATGCAATTGTAATTTGGAATAACGTTTTTTATGTAGAAAAGATTGAGATTTTTTGGCCTGCAGTAAGTTGTGTTGTGACTTTTATCGCAAGTCTTGGCATTTTATACTTCGCAAATTGGTTCTTTAGAAAATTTTCGCTATTAGCTTTGTCGCTGTACAGAATTTTTTTAGTCGCTTATTTTTTTATATACTCATATCCTAAGATTGCGTGTCTGCTACAATTACAAAGATAGTGTCGATATTGGATGAAATTGGAAAAATCAAAGCCGTTAAAACATAAACTTGCAGATTCTTAGTTACGTTGCACAGAAAAGCACGCAAATCCAAAGTAAAACATAGCAGGAAGATAACACATCGAAAAACATGGTCGGGGCGAGAGGATTCGAACCTCCGACATCCTGCTCCCAAAGCAGACGCGCTACCAGGCTGCGCTACACCCCGATGAGTTATTATTTACATGAAAATACACTTCTTTTCAACTCTATAAATTATATAAAAATATTGTTTTTGTTGAGCCGGTGAATTTGTGAATAAATGGTTAACACAAAACTTAACCTTTTGTTAATAAAGAATAATAAAAGGTTAAATTACACTTATCATATGTGAATAATTGTTAATGTTTTGTTAATTATTTCGGCTGACGCAAATTTTCTGTAAAGAGTTCACCTAAAAAACACAAGTTATTCACAAGTCATCAAGAAGGCAATAAAAGTTAAATTTCTTAAAAATAATTTTCTATTTACGGTTGATTTTATTCTACCCTCAATTGTATAAGTAAAAAGGTTACGCAAGTTGAAGTTGTGATTACCCAATCAAAATTATATACCTCTTTTCATCTTTTGCTTGCGTAATCAGTTGTTGTAGTTGTGCGGTAGTTAGGTACGAATTTTTTTAGAAAGGACGTAAGATGAATAAAGTCATTTACGCGCTCGCTGTGTCGTGCGCAATTTTAAACTCAACAGAGGCCATGAGACGTGATCGTTTGGCTTTTGAAAATTTCGGTAAAAAAGTACTTGCCGAAACAATTTCACAGGCCGATTCTTCTCGATTAATACAGTTACTTCAAAATGAAGAAACATTTGAACTTATCGCATTGGATGACGATTTGTCCGAATCTATAGCAACGCGAGCGACTTCTTTGTTTCGAGGATTATCTTCGCGAGATAGAGATGATATGCGGAAATGTTTGGTAGATCTAGACGCAGCCAGAAAAGTTGCAGAAACTTCAGAAAAAAAACAACAACCCGTTGAATCCGAGAGAGCTTCTAAGCGTCAAAAGGAAGACGATGACGATTCTTCAAGTAAAACGGCCGCAATACTTGAAGTGACAGGAGCACTCACACAAGCATGTCTTGATATTACAGCAGGAGTTCAAAAACAACGTTTCGAACAACGTAAAGCTGATAGTTTGATATTTGCAGCGGCAGCAGATGCAGCGTTTGGAAATAAAGAGCATCCGATAACAGAAGCAGTAGCGTTGCATACTGAAGCGAAAAAACCGATTCTTGCGGAAACATTATCGGCAAGTACAAAGACGTTTTTTCAGTCATTGAGCGAAATTTTTAAAAAAGGTAAGAAATAGAAAATTTTGAAGAAATATGAACAGAGACGTCGTTGTTTTAAAGCAGCGGCGTTTTCTTTAGGCATCAGTTATATTGTGTTTTTTTTGCAACATTTTATCGTGGAGTTTTTATAAAAGTTAATGTTTAGTTGATTTTGTCATGTGTGTATATAATTCTGAACTTAGCTGTTAGATAGTGATGGAGTGTAATTTATGTTGTTCAAAAATTATGTCGCGGTTGCGGCAATGTTGTGTTCCACCGGATTTGTGTTTGCTGAAGATAATGCAGATGAAGATTTGTTACTTCATGAAATTGTTAAGCAAAAATTAGCTGAAGAGGGTATAGAGACAGGTTTTGATTTTTCAGGAGATTTGAATCTGACGCATTTGTATATTGGTCAGGCGATAACTGGAGATAAAGAGAATATGTCGACATCTCTTCAAGGTGCTGTGAATCTTAAATATTTAGGGAAAGCAGACTCTTTTGGATATGGTTTTGAGTTAGGAGCTAAAACAAAATCCGGAATTATCAAGCAAGGAAATGCGATTTTAGAAGTTGCATATGTCTTTTTAGATACAATGTATGGAAAGTTGAAATTTGGACATACAAACACTGCTGCAGATTCATTTAACGTTTGCGGTGATGCATGTTTAGTCGGATATCAGGGATTTGGAAGTGGAAATTTCAGAGCCTTTTATAATCCTTCTGCCGGGGCGATAGTTGATACCGGTTGTTCGTTTGATGATAACAAAGCGACAAAGATAGCGTGGTTATCTCCGACAATTTCCGGATTTTCTTGCGGAATTTCTTATACATTTGATAGCGATGATACAACGTTGTTTAAGACTATACATGAGCATATGGACGGCGTTCATAACGGAAAAGAAGGTGTAATGTCAGCAAGCTCGAAAAATGTTATTACTATTGGTGCTGCATACGAGCATGGCACGCCTCAGGATTTTTATTCGAAGTTGTCAGTTTCTGCATGGTTCGGTAAAGGTGAATCAAAGTGCGATATCAAAATTCGCGATGTTAGGGCATTTAATATTGGAGCACTGTTTGCGTACAAAGATTTTCAACTAGCGTTAGGATATACTGATAACGGAAAATCATTTCTTGCAACGAAATATGCAACCGGTGATATAGATGACGTTAATTTAGATGGAACAGTTGATATTAATAATCCTCATGTCGGTTTGAAAGAAGGAGCAAACGCAGGTCGCATTTATTCTCTCGGAATGGCTTATAAATGGAATAAGTTAACTATGTCTCTCGGATTATTTAGAGCAGAAACAAAGTTCTCATCAAATGAAAAATCTAAGAGTGACATAATTTCTGTTGCGACTGAATATAAATTTAACAAAGCATTTGCTGCATATGTTGAGTATGACAACATCAGAACAAGAAGTTGTAAGCGCGCAATAGCCTACGCGAAAGCTTGTGACTTACCAGCCAAATTAGGTGATAACAGAGCCAACATATTTATGATTGGAACGAAGATAAATTTCTAATCTCTACTCCAAAGTGTAAGCGTCTTGCATGGCAGTAATGCCTGCAAGTTCGCTTCCTTCAAGGTATGACAAGAACGCTCCGCCAGCAGTCGATATGTAAGTCATATCATGACAAACTTTGAATTTTTTCATCGCGAATCCCGTATCACCTCCACCTATAACAGACGTCAGATGATTCTCGCGTGTCCTTTGTGCTATGTGTTCTGCTAGTATTCTCGTTCCGAAATCAAAAGGCGCTTTTTCAAATAATCCGACAGGACCATTCCAAAGTACTACTTTGCTTTCGTTAATATGCCGTTTGAATAACTCGACTGATTCGGGACCAATATCAAATATGCTTGCGTTACTTTCTTCAGACGAAATAATCGAATGTTCAATTGTATCTCTATCACTGATTAAAGCAGAAAAATCTGTGGGCATAATCAACGCACAATGATGTTCTTTGGCATTTTCTATAATTTCAACAACATCATCTCGATATTCTTTAGGATCGAAAATTTTGAGAGCACCGTTTCCAAGAAAAGCCAAAAACGCACCCGCGATTCCACCACCAAGCGCTAATTTATCGACTTTTTTTACCAGATTTTTTAACAGTTTAATCTTTGTTGAAAGTTTTGAGCCGCCAATGATGCACATTTTAGGCGAAGCGGCATTTTGGAAAAAATTATCTACTACCTGTACTTCTTTTTTAAACGCGAATCCGAGCGCATGAGGCAAGAATTTAGGTACAGCAAAAATAGAAGCATGTTTTCTATGAGAAACTGAAAAAGCCTCATTTATGTAAAAATCTGCAAGAGATGCCAGCTTTTTTGCAAATTCTTCATTGCAATCTTCTTCCTCAGAATGAAATCTTAAATTTTCCAGCATAATGATGTCATCAACAGACGCCGAATCTATAATATTTGCTGCATTTTCAGCAACACAATCGTCAATAAATACGATTTTCGAGCGAAATTCTTCTTCTACTTGTTTCTTGAGCAATCGCAAACTTTGATTTGGGTTTGGAAGAGCAGTTTTTCCCAAATGAGACATAAGTATAATTTTAGCGCCTGATTCTTGTAGATATCGAATAGTTGAATTTACATTTTTTATTCGAGCAGTGTCTTGTACAATACCATCGTTTAGTGGAACGTTAAAATCAACTCGAACCAGAACCTTTTTACCTCTTAAATCGTTCTTCGTAATATTCATCTTTCCCTCTTTCACTATCAGCCAGTATCTGACAAAGGTTTAAATAAAAGATTAACAACCAAACAAAATCAGCCGAAATTCAGATATAAAATACGAGTTGTGTTTTATGTTAATAATTGTTAACTTTTTTATAAATGTTCATAAAATGAATGTTTAATGTTGATATACTTAGATAAAGAGGAGATTTTATATGGAGTTAAAATATTTATCGGCAATTTCAGGAATGTTGCTAATTTTTAGCGTGGAAGGGAGTAGCAGCAGACCACAGATACCTGGTGCATCAGTTGCAGTAGAGGGTAATGGGATACCTACTGCGCCTGTGACGGATAGTGTAGAAGGAGAACAAGCAAAAAAAAGCACCACAGGTGGCGAGTAGTATTCTTAAATCGTTTTTCCAGTAGAAGACATTCAGTATGGGGATATGGTAGAGGATGTTTTTGGTCGATTCGGTTACCTAACAACAGAATTGGGGTGACTAATACAGGGGAATTCGTGCGTGTTCGAGGTAAAAATAGAGCGCATATGATGAGGGTTTGTTTACCTGATGCATGTCCACCAGAACACACAGTTGATAAGTGTATTGTAGTGGGCAATCTGTGTGAAATTACAATGAAAAATGAACGAAAGTATACCATAAATAAGGCCAATTTTGATACAGATTTCAGTGAATTCTGGAAAGAGCACAGTGAATATGTAGATAGAGACCTACTTACATTAGCAGAACAAACCAAAGATATAGCGGATAGCACCCCCTCAATCTCTCAAACACATCATGACTGGAAAGATAGTGCAGCTAAAATGTTATGGAATAGTAGAGTCATAGATTCACAAACAAAATATCGTCTTTTTAAGGAACAAGGTTTAAGGTGGAGTACTAAATTAGATGGTTGTGGTTGGATTTTTTTACTCCTTAGTTATGGCCCATATTCTAGCAAAGAATTATTAGATATACTTATTAATAACGAGCGTATGAAACAGAGAGCACATTTATTTAGAGAGACTGAATTTCTAAAAATAAAACCGTATATACGTAGCGTACGACCAAAAAATACACAGTGTCTTCAAAGAAAGCTTTACATTTTAAATACTTGGTTAATACTCGACAGATTGCAAGGTTGGATAGCGACGGATGAGAAATAATTGAACTGCTTACTCCTCTCCCTTCCAATCCCGCCGCCTCGTTTAATTGGGGCGGCGTTTGTCGTATGTAGGTATGAAAATTGTTGGAGCTTAGTCTCTGAGTTTTTCTCCGCCAAGAATATGGACATGAAAATGTTTGACTATCTGATTCGCATTTTCTCCGATGTTGCTCAGAATTCTGTAACCTGAGTTTTTAACGTCTAAAATTTCTGCGACTTTTGAAACCGATTTGAAAAAATCCGCTGTTTCTTTTGCTGTAGCGCTGTTTATAAAATCATCGAAATCTGTACATAGTTTTTTCGAAATTACTAGCGCATGAACTTTATACATTGGGTTGATATCATAAAACGCCAAGACATTTTCGTCTTCATAGATTTTTTTCGACGGAATTTCATTCTGCATAATTTTATAAAAAACGTTATTTTTATCGTACATTGTAACCACCATTACTTTTCATAAGTCTTAAAAGAAAAATTCACCGTGTGCAACTCCTCTATCGCTACGTTCTACTTCATCATGATGTGATTCTTTCTTACAAGGAGAGTTTTTTAAATACTGCATGAGAAAGATATCCCGAGATATCCAGGAGGTATCTGAGGTCGGAACTATTCTGATTTTGTCTGAAATCGCCGGCTGCTTTGTATCGATAACAAACGCGATAATACTTGGAAGTGCTTCCCCTACTCCCTGCACTTCAATTGACGGATTTGCTATCCATTTGCAAAATTCCGATGAATCCAATGTTGGTTTTTCATATATGCTACTAAAATTTGCTGTCAGTTGTGGTTCTACGATATAAACGAGCGGCTTTGCATTGCCGTCCATCGTATACTTTTTCGGAATGCCGAGCGTATTATACGGAACGTTTCCAACGAAATCTGTTAATCCTCCGCCAGCAGCTGATTCTTTACCTGAGGCATCATGTGACGGTTTTGGTAGCCTGTTGTAATTTGCAAGATAAACACCTAATGCTGACTTTACATACTCGATATTGTTCTTTGTCGTTTGAAGACGGATAGCACGATTGGCGACAATACTTTTTGTTATCAGAAATCCCGAAATCAGTCCGAGAACAGACAACGCGACGGCAATCTCCAGTAAAAATGAGCCTCTGTTACCATACGCGGAACAACAGCACGCAATTTTTACCTTTATGTTTGAGATTATATTTCGAATTAACAAAACATTCTCCTGATGAGTTTGAGCCTTTTATCGCCCTTATATCTCCCGTAAACGGTTCGCCTGTATCATTACTTTTATCGATATAATGAGCTTCTTCCGGCGATAGAATTCCTGAGAAAGAATTGTTGTCTCGCGTCTGTTTGCAGAGGACAATCCAAGTGCCATCGTATCCCGGAATATTTGACGAAACAGTGTAATATCCACCGAGCTTGCTGGTCGGGAATCCATTGATAAGTTCTACGCTAATTAAATTTGACGCTATCAAATGTGCCCAAAATCTTCTGGCATCATCTACTGAAGATATAACGCCATCTCCTCTACCGTTTGTAACTTTATCGCTTATCATTTCACGCGCATCTGTTAGGTCGCCTGGTAGTGCTCCGTATTTATCCATGAATGCTTGGGTTGCTATTTTGAACGCATTAACTTGTTCAGAAACAGATTGCAATCGTGCAGTGTTAATTAACTCTTTTCCTTTCATTGAAAAACTAACTATTAGTCCGATTATGACAACAGCAATAGCTACTTCTATTAATGAAAATCCCATGTTTGATTTGATTAATTTTTTCATTTTTTAAACCTCAACGGACGAGGATCATTAGCGAAAGTTTCATACACTTTTCTGTCTGCGTTATGATGCGCTTTGCCTCGTTTTTGTAAAATAGTTGCTCGTAAAAAGATAACTAGTTCAGTGACTTCAGTAGTTTTTTCTCTCGCTCCTGCAATAAAATCCATCTCTTCAGCGTGCGGAAAACCATCACGATAATTACGGGACTTTTCCTGCATTAAACCGCCCATTACGACAATTTGTCCTGAGCGCAGTTTCAACACGGAATCCAATTCTCTAACATCAACAACCGGAATATCCTGCATTTGAAGTCCTGTTTGATTGGTAGTAGTTGTAGGATCCGTTTGCTGGTGGAAGAAAAACGGCACTTTTTTGTATTTTACGATTTTTGAAATTGTTGGGCGTAAATTCAAAATGACGGTGTTGTGAGCCTTGTCCACGGACGGCTGGACGGCCATTACCAATCCTATAGGAATTGTATGCAATGTCGTTGACAGAAAATCCGTGCTGCGACTGTCTGCAACTGTTGCATATTGTCGTTGCAACTCTGGAAGATAAATGACTTCATTTTGCGCGACTTTCAGAATTGCAGATTGATTATTTAATACGGTAATTCTTGGACTTGAAAGAGTTTTTACTGCGCCAAATTTTTCAATCAAACCTGCAACTACGTTCAGGTTTTCTCTGTTTATACCGGCGGAAAACAAACCTGTCCTGTTTGAAAAGTCTTTTACGACAGTAGCTCCACCGTGTCTTAAAATATTCCAATTAATGCCGCCTTTGAATTCGTCATTCAAATTAACTTCCAATATTTTGGCTTCGATAAGAACCTGTGCTTCTGCGGAATCTTTCAGCATTCGCAAGTATTTTTGCACTGCGTTTTGCTTACTTTGTGTTGCATATACAGTTACAACTCCTCCTTGCTTATGTGCAGAAACATATTCGCCTTCTTTATCTCCGACAATTGTATTCAAAGCGGCTTCTAGTTCTGCCCAAAAATCATTTTTTGCTGTTCCAGACACATTACTGTTCGAACCATTATTTGCATTTGAAGATGTTGATGTCTGAGCAGTATTTGTTCCACCTGTGCTGATGGATTGATTCATGAAAATATCAGTTGAAATGGAAACGGAATTTTGCGTGTCACGTTGGGCGTTCAGAAATTGAACATTGTATACTTTCAATTGTGGCGTATCTACTTCTACTCTGACCGAATTTCCGGTTATTTCGTATTGTAGTTCAGCACTTACGCAAATGTCTTTCAATACATCCAAAAACGGACGATTATGCGCAGTGAATGAAATATTGCCTTCAACGTTTGGACCGATAAATATATTAACGCCAGCTAAGTTCGCCATTTGCGTTAATGCTTCTCGTAGCTTCATATTTTCTGAGACGGAAATCGATATTGGTTTGTAAAAATTCTTGTGATATGCGGGCTCTGATCCTTCAGAATCCTCAATTTCAGCGGCTTCAAAATCGATGGTAAAATCACTGACAGGAGCGGAGATATTTTCCAAAGCTTTGTGGGTCAAATTTTTCTGCTGAATGGTTCTAGGTTTATCGACTCTTGCGCAGCCTGCAATTAAAAGCGCTCCTAACAGCCAACAACGCCACACAGAAAAACCTCACAATTAACTAAAAATTAATTAAATAGTAAGATAAGCGCACTGAAATGTACAGTCAGAAAATGAAAATTATGAGAATTCACGGTCTATTTACAGAAATTCGGACGTTGATTTGATTCTGATAACTATTTTAGCGAATGATGCAACGAAAATTATCGTTACCAGTAGTAAATTTGGAAAATCTTTATGTGTCTGATACTAAAAAGGTCTGCCAAATTAACGACAGACCTTGAAAGGAGAAGGAAAAATGAAAATTATTGCAATTGCGATAAAATATTTACTATCTGTTGAAACCGTCCTCGTTCCGAACTTCCTGCGTCAATTGACTTATGGACGGTCCTTGCAATGGTTCAACCGGTTGTTGTTCTAAGAGTAAAACATCTTCTGGTGTTTTTAGTAAAGCTATCAAGTCTTGTTCGTATTGTAGTTTGGCAGATTCTAGAGTACCGTTGAATACGGTGTTTAGTGGATCAGTAGTTATGCTGCCTTGGTTTGCTATAGACGGTGGGAGCTTAGGAATAGCCATACACTCATACTTAGGGGAAAACAAATAATGTTTGTCAGCCTGTTGCATATTCCTTGTAGATAAGTCCAATGGAGACATCCCCGATAATGCTGAATAATTGCATATTGAGAACACTAAAACAACGAAGAAACCAACCATTTTATTTAAGTAAGACATAGATTCCTCCTTCTTTTAAAATAGGTCTGTGCGATACCTTTAAAGCGTATTGATATCTCACAGACCCATCGCTTTTTCTTTTTATGAAGAGGTCTAGTCTTTTATTCGCTATTTGAGTACTATTGCTTTGTCAAATCGTTACTGCAAATAACGCTCAGAACGTACGCTTTCGACTACCTATCGAAAACTCACAACATCCTATAAACTCAAGACCATCCCCCTTACGGCTGATAATGCAAACTTGCATACGCTATCACAAGGTCAGTTCCTAGTTCTGTAATAAACTCCCGCGTTGCCGCCCAAAGCATGTCTGCGTTTAAGAGGTCGCTATTTATCACTTCAAACTACTTACGTCACTTCCAATCACGTCCGCTATTATTTTTTTCCATTGCACTGTGCCAAAACCAAATTATCATCTGTTTAAAGACGACTTTTCAATTTCTGCGACAGCACAACTTTCCAAAAAACAATAACCAATGCGAAGCCAGTACTTCTAATCTTACAAGCACTGATGCACTATCATAACCGTAATCGTACATACTGCCCAAAAAGACAATACATTAACAATCCATACACTTATATTATCGACAAAAAGTTAAAAATCAGTTAATATTAGAAAAATTTTTCAATATTTGATTTTTTCCAAAATCGTTGAAGAAATACATTCATCTTTA
>JAILGW010000098.1 GCA_024696365.1 Alphaproteobacteria bacterium
GTCCAAGTTTTCATCGAAATTACCTTACATTACGACTCAACATTACATTTTCTAATACTACACTAAAATCAACAAATTAATATATATTTTATTCAATTTTTACAATTTTTGTTTTATTGAATTGTATAGTATATTTTTCAATAAGGGGTTAGTGGTCAGGTGTTTCATGAAAACAGACATTGAAATTTCTCAGAATGCAAATAAAAAGAATATTTTGGAAATCGGTCAGAAATTAGGGCTTAGCGAAGATGATCTGGAGTTGTACGGCAGATATAAAGCTAAAGTTTCACCGTCAGTCTGGAACAAAATTAAATGTGAAAAAGATGGTAAATTAATCTTAGTCACATCCATTAATCCAACCCCCGCAGGAGAAGGAAAGACTACGACGAGCATTGGGTTAGGGGAAGCTCTGGGCTTATTGGGACAAAAGACATGCATTGCTCTGAGAGAACCATCGTTGGGACCATGTTTTGGCGTTAAAGGATGTGCTACCGGAGGAGGATATTCTCAGGTAATTCCAATGGAGGACATCAATCTTCATTTTACCGGAGACATTCATGCAATTACAACAGCACACAATTTGCTTGCGGCAATAATCGATAATCATATCTACCACGGCAATAAGCTAAACTTCGATTTGAAGAAAGTTACTTGGAAAAGGGTAATGGACATCAATGATCGTGCTCTGAGAAATATCGTTATAGGTCTGGGAAACAAAACCGACGGGGTTGTTCGAGAAACAGGGTTCGACATTACGGTTGCTTCGGAGATTATGGCGATTTTGTGTTTATCCGAAAATTTGGAAGATCTTCGCAAAAAGATCGACAAAATGATTGTTGGATATAGTGTTCAAGGAACAGAAATTACTTGCAGAATGTTAAGAGCTACGGGAGCACTGGTAACTTTGCTTAAAGATGCTATCAAGCCGAATTTAGTGCAGACTATCCGCGGAACGCCGGTATTTATCCACGGCGGTCCTTTTGGAAATATAGCTCACGGCTGCAGCAGTCTAATAGCTACAAAATGTGCATTGAAGTTGGCTGACTACGCGGTTACAGAAGCAGGATTCGGAGCGGATTTAGGTGCGGAGAAATTTCTAGATATAAAATGTCCGTTACTGAAAAAGTATCCAGATGTAGTTGTTGTAGTTGCTACAATTAAGGCAATAAAGATGCATGGGTATGTGACTCTTGATAGGCTAAAAGAAGAAAACCTTCAAGCATTAGAAGCAGGATTCGAAAATCTTGAAAAGCACATCCAAAATATCAAAAGATATAATTTGTCGGTAGTGGTTGCTCTGAATGTTTTTGATAGCGATACTCAGGCGGAGTTAGATTTAATCAAGAAAAAATGCGACGATTTGGGGGTGAAAGTAGAATTATCCAGAGTTTGGGAACTCGGTGGCGAAGGTGGATTGGATCTCGCCAAGACGGTGATGAAGTTAGCGGATAAACCTAAAGGATCTTTCCATCATCTGTATAACGCAACTGATGCGATAGATGTGAAAATAGAAAAAATTTCCAGCATTATTTATGGAGCAAGTGGAGTAATTTACATGCCAAAGGCTCGACAGATTTTGAATCAGTTAGCAGGGGAGGTGTATCCTGTATGTTTAGCGAAGACGCAAGGTTCTTTGAGTGATGATAAAGCTCTGCTTGGAAGACCTAGGAATTTCAAAATTACCATTAACGACGTAAGAATTATGGCCGGAGCTGGTTTTGTTGTAGCATATGCAGGAAACATTATGACGATGCCCGGACTGCCAGTAACGCCGAGAGCTGAACAGATAAACGTCAACAGAGAAGGAAGAATTATAGGTTTGGACTAAACTATTACGCAAACATTCTCATAGCAATCGCTATTTAATACACTGAAGTTTTAATTGTTCTCAACACTCACGAAGTTATTAACAAGAAAACATACAGTTTAGAAAAATCTAATAAACTCTGTTCTCGCCTCTCATTGCGGCTTTAAGGCGAATTAATTGCGATTTCACTGAATAATCCAAAAGCTTCGATTTATGACGAACTTGAAAACCCCCAACCAGAGATTCATCTTCGTTTTCTATGATTTTCACAGTTCCTTTATCTTCATTCAATTCTCGAATTGCATCCAACAATTCTTTCCTTTTTTCTTCGGGAAACCTGGTGGCGAAGGTAACATGGAAGATGCGACCTTTCTCTCGATCACAAACCTCTTCATAGGACTGACAGATATCCAGAATTTCTGAAAATCGGTGATTCCATAAAACTAATTTCAAAAAATTTTTGATTTCCGAACACAAATCCAACTCATCAGCTAGAGTGTTAATCAATATCTCCCCGTCTTTCGGAATTAAAGTGAATCGTTTAAAAAGCTTTTCACTGTCTTCTATTGATTCAAGTGATTCCCGAACCACTTTTATTTCTTCCAGAAACTCAGAAATTTTATCC
>JAILGW010000053.1 GCA_024696365.1 Alphaproteobacteria bacterium
GTCGGCCTTCTAAGCCGCAGGTCGTAGGTTCGAATCCTACAGGGCGCACCAGTTGTTAACTACCGAATAACTCAGTTTTTCTGCTTCCAAGTTTGTTTACAAAATTGCTGAAATCATATCTTGAGCGCATTTGTCTTCATAGATTACCTTGTAAATCTCCGAAAAAATAGGAATGGTAAGCGCTAATTTTTGTGAGAATATTGGAATAATTTGTGCGGCAAATGCTCCCTCGACAAGGCTTCCGTTCCAATCTTTTAGTTTCCCGCCTCGCGCCAAATATTCTCCAAACAAGACGTTTCGTGATTGTTTGCTGGTGCAAGTCAGGATTATATCGCCAATTCCGCCAAGCTCGAAAAATGTTTCCTTCTTTCCGCCGAATGATGCTGCGATTTTTATCATTTCGTGTAATCCTCTGACTATCAATTGTGAAATCGCGCTGTTTCCCATATTCAGTCCACTTAAAATTCCACATCCGACGGCAAGAATGTTTTTCATAGCTCCGGCTATTTGCAATCCCGCAAAATCTTCAATTGGTTCGATTGTAAATACGTCTGAAGATAACGATTTTGCTATAGTTTGTGCTAGTTCGAAATTCTCAGAGGCTACATTTACTCCGGCTGGAAGACCTTGTGCGATTTCTTTTGCAAATGATGGCCCTGAAAATATCGCAATATCGTTTTCCAAAATCGAGTGTGCAAGTGAGCTAAGCAATTGTCCGTTTTGAACGTCAAATCCTTTAGAGCATAAAACAATTGGCTTATTAATTTTGTAGTCCTTTAGTTGCTGACATACACTTTCAACAGCCATAACAGGAACGACGATAAATACAACATCACAACTGCGGATTACAGAAAAATCACATGTGCAATTAATATTAGAGTTGAGCCCGATACCTGGTAACGATTTAATATTCATGTGCAATTTATTAATGGAAGTTGCAGTTGTCGCTGAATTGCTAATTAAAATTACCCGTTCAGCCGTCAAACTAAAGCACTGTGCAATTGCTGTTCCATAACTTCCCGCGCCAATAATACCTATTTTTCGAAAAAGTTTCATGTCAACCTCAAAAATATGTATATAACTCTCGTAAAAGATGTTTTATACTAGTCCTCATGAATATAGATAACAAAAAAATGATTAAACTTCTGTTAAAAAAAATTGCTGAAAGCACGTATTTTACGGCGTTTCTAACTTTTATCAAAAAGATGCACCACAAATTATGCGATAGTATAGAATTAATTCCGAGAGAGAATCGCTGTCATATTGAGAATGTGTTGGTGTTGATTTTATCTTATACTATAGTCTCGATTCTGCTTTATCCGGAATTGTGTATCGGCAAGTATTTGAAAGAAGTTTTTTCACTTTTGTGTGCATATGGCGCAATTTTCATGTGGTTCGTCAACAGAATAAGTGAGTGCACCCAATTTAAGGTAACTGTCGGAGTGACGGCGTGTATAGCTCCTGTTTTGTTCATAAACAATCAATTTGGAGTGGCGTGCGTTTGTTTGTTAATGATAGTTGTGTGTGAATTCGTTGTTTTTGAATATTTACATGGGTGCTATTTGTTCGCAGATACTATACCAGTTTATATCGTTTGTGATGATGAAGAGTCAGCAGAATTATTTTCAAATTTTTCCGATAAATTTAAAGTGTTAGAGCTGTTGGTCCTTTCTGGCAGAAAAAATCGTTTTAGTCGATTGAACTCTATAAGTAGTTTGAGAGAGTGGCTGCAGAAGATAAATCACATCCCGTTTTTTCCGTTTCCAAGACGGTTAATGTATTTTTCTCAAAAAATGAATGCAGATAATTTAGCGCAATTGTTAGAACTGTCGTCCGAGTTTTCAGTTCCGCTCTTTAAAGTGTATCAGGAGGTTTTTGATAATGTCGCATCATCAGATTCGTCATGTGGCGTTGCGCCAGCGTCGTTTTTTGATTTTGACGCAGTCGCTTTGTCTTCCCAAGATAAAACCAATTTAGCGGCGGTTATTAAAGGTAAAAAAGTCTGGATATATTATGATGGCAGAAGTACGGTTCTAGATCTTATCCATGCATTATCTTCAGTCGGCGCAATTTTGACAGTATTATGCGAAACCGAGAATTTAGCGATTGATGCAGAGCAAGAGTTGGTAGGAAAACGTCAATGCAAGAATTTCAAAATAAAAATTGTGGATTTAAACGCTTTTGATTCGGAGGATGTCAAACCTGATATTTTATTTTATAACATGCCGATTAAGTCGTTCAATTCAAGCGATAGTAATTTGAGAGACGCTGTGATTAAAAATGTGTTAGGAATGTATAATTTCGTGAAGGACGTACAAGCTGCTCAAATTCCGCAAGTGTTTATCCTGTCTGGTACAAATGCTATGAATGCAGATAATTGGGTTGGGGCGACTCAGCGATTGGGAGAATTGTTCGCGCAATTTGCAAATACACAGAGTAAAAAAACTCATTCTAAATTCAAGATAGTAAGAATACCCGATGCAGCAACTGATCAGTTTGGGATTTTTGGAAAGGTGGTTTCATCCGTTTTGGCTGATGGTTGCGTAAATATAGATTATTCTGCTGCTGAGTTGCTGACGGTTTACCATCGTAAAGATGTACTGCCGTTGTTGGCTCGTACAATAACGTTAGCATTGAAAACATACGATTCAAGTGAGTGCGTTTACACTATCATGCCGAAGAATGGTATAGTATTGGATGATTTGATTAAGCATGTTTGCAATGTGTTTTGTTTGCGGAAAGATCAAGATGTGCATATTGTTTATACCAATAAATCTGAGCCAATGGAGTTGGAGAACTTTCCTAATATAGCTAAAGAAGTTCCAGAAAAAACAAGCGTTGCAAATGTGTTCAGCACAAAATTAATGAACGACAATCCTGATGATTACAGTGATGTTTGGAAAATTGAAGAAATCCGAAAAATGAGTACACGCGATTTGATATCAGCGGTTTATCAGAGTTTAAATCAAAAATTGAAGAAGTAACGTTATTCATCATCATCGTCTTCACTCTTATCTTCATAATCAATTTTGAAATCAGAGTCCTCGAATATGACTTTGACCCTTTTGTAAGAAGGGGGTATGCGAGCTCTGTGATCTCCAACCGAGCTGTAACTGACATATATGAAGGCAGCGTATGGCACCATATGATCAAGGGGATATTCTATATCTGTCCAACGAATTATTCGCTTTTGTGCAACTAATTCCCAGGCAAACACTTTCATTTTATCAGGATAGTCTTTTATCAATTGGTC
>JAILGW010000105.1 GCA_024696365.1 Alphaproteobacteria bacterium
CGGAGTAACACCGGATAAAATGGTGTTTTTGCAAGCGCTTATGGGGGACAGTAGCGATAATGTTCCGGGTATCAGTGGGGTAGGACCGAAAGCGGCGGCAAAACTGTTGAATGAATATGGAACACTGGAAGGAATTTACGCCAATCTCGAGGGTATCAAACAAGAAAAATTAAGAAACAATCTAGTCGCAGAAAAAAATAAGTTGGATGTTTCGTTAAAATTGGTGACTTTATGCAAAAATGTCAATGTTGACGAAAACACCGAACATTTGAAAATAACCGAAAATTTGTCGAGAACTTTGGCGTTTCTCGCAAAATATAAATTGGATTCTTTGGTTAAGCGTGTCGGAAAAAATATCGCCAAAACTCAAACTAAAAAGAGAAATCGTTTTCCGATTAATAGCGTCAGAGATTTACATAATTTCTTCGAATTAAATCGTGTTGAAAAATTTTCGTTCTTTTGTGCGTCGAGTTCAAATGAAAACGGAGTGCTTGCGCTGTGTTGTGAAAACACGGTCGGATATTGCTGCTTTTCGTATTCCGACGGTATGGATTTATTCAATCAATGTTCGGCGCTTACATATTCTGATGTGCAACGCGAACTGAAAAAGTATTTTGAAAATCCGAAAATCGTTAAGATTAGCTCGAGAAATATGACGAAATATTTTTCGAACGCGGATTTCGCTTCTTACGAAGATATATCGGTTATGTCGTATATATTGTTCGGACCAATTGATGAAAATGTCGGAAGTTTATTTCCTGATAGCGATAATGCCGTTTGTAAATTGTCTTTCAAAAACATATCGGACGCCGAGCAAGTCGTTTCTATTGCGGAATTGGAATACGATAATTATGAATATCTGAAAAAGAAACTTCACGATGAAAAATTGTGGGATGTATATAACAACATAGATAGGCCGCTGATAAAAATTCTTCGTGATATGGAAGAAAACGGCATAATCGTTTCTGCAGAAGAATTACAAAAAGCCGCAGACGAGTTTTCCGAGAAGCTAGCGGAAATTGAAGCGAAAATATTTGCGATTGCAGGCTGCGAATTTAACATAGGCTCGGTAAAACAACTGTCGGAAATTATGTTTGATAAGTTACAGATTCCGGCTCCATCCAAAAAAAGTTTGGATATAGAAAGTTTGGAAGAGCTTTCGGTTTATGGTGAAATGCCAGCTCTTGTCATCGAATGGCGTAAGTTATCGAAATTACTTTCGACATACACAGTATCGCTGAGTAAGTTAATCAATCGTCAGACGGGGCGAGTGCATACGACTTTTAATATGACTGCTACGGTGACAGGGCGTTTGTCTTCATCTAATCCGAATTTGCAAAATATTCCTGTAAAAACCGCTTATGGAAAAAGAATAAAGCAGGCGTTTGTGAGTGAAAAGGGATATCAACTTCTTTCGTTTGATTATTCGCAGATAGAACTGAGAGTTTTGGCGCACGTCGCGAATATAAAACTTTTGCAGGAAGCATTTCGAGCTAATCATGACGTGCACGCAATAACGGCGGCAAGTGTTTTCAATGTTAAGTTGGAAGATGTTGCTCCGGAAATGAGAGCTTACGCAAAAACTATTAACTTCGGAATTATATACGGCATGTCTTCTTTCGGGCTTGCAAAAATGTTGAAGGTTTCCAGAGAGCAAGCGGCGGAGTATATAAAGGGATACTTCGAAAAAATTCCAGAGTTTAAAAGTTTTCAGCAGGACACATTAGAGTTTGCTCGAAAGAACGGATATGTACAGACTTACTTCGGACGGCGCTGCTATATAAAAGATATTACATCGAAAAATTATCAGTTGCGGCAGTTCAGCGAAAGGCAAGCAGTGAATGCAGTCATTCAAGGAACGGCAGCAGACATTGTAAAAATGGCGATGATAAAAGTGTCTGATAAACTTCAAAACTTGCACTCGAAAATGCTTTTGCAAATACATGACGAATTGGTTTTTGAAACGGAAAATGATTTTGTGAAAGCCGCATTATCTGAGATAAAAGACGTTATGGAGCACGCTGTTGAATTGTCTATTCCGTTGAACGTTACCGCTGAGTACGGAAATTATTTGAAGTAAAAAAATAAAAAAAGCCTTAAAAAGTAGTATTTTGTTTACCATTTACAATTTATTAATGTAAGATAGAAGAGCTGAACGGAGAGTATATATGTTTAAAAGCCTTGCGGATGCAGTACGTTTTTTATCAATACATGAAGTTAAAAGTGCAAACAGCGGTCATTTGGGAATGCCGTTGGGAATGGCAGATTGCTTAACTGCGCTTTTTAAAAACTGTTTAGTGTTTGATCCTTCGCATCCTGAATGGCCTAACAGAGATAGGTTTGTGATGTCTGGTGGACATGGTTCTGCGGCTTTGTATGCATTGCTGTATCTTACGGGATATAAAGGTATTACTCTCGATGATTTAAAAAATTTCAGAAAGTTGGGTTCGAAAGCGACAGGTCATCCTGAATATGATCCGAGTTGCGGAATAGAAATTACGACGGGGCCGTTAGGGCAGGGAATCGCAAATGCAGTTGGTATGGCGATTGAAGAAAGGCTTTTAAATGCGCGTTTTGGAAACGATTGTATCAATCACTACACGTACGTGACTGTTGGTGATGGCGATTTAATGGAAGGAATTTCACATGAAGCGAGCGCTATTGCGGAACATCTTTCCTTAGGACATTTGATAGTGTTGTTTGATGATAATAATGTGACGATAGATGGCACTTTGGATGTTTCTTCAAGCGAACAAGTCTTAAAACGTTATGAGTCATACGGCTGGCAAGTGCTGACAGCGGATGGTTATTCCGAGAAAGATATTGTAGAGGCAATTGAGCTAGCGAAAGGGGATAAGCGTCCATCCATTATCGCATGCAAAACGAAAATCGGATATGGTTCGCTCAATGAGGGTAAGCCAAAAGCGCACAGCGGCATAATGTCAGATGAAGATATTATTCAGATGCAGCAAAAGTTCGATTGGCATTATAAGCCGTTTGAGATTCCTGAGTATATCGAAAAAACTTGGAGGGTTATTGGACAAAGAAATCACGATCTTTGCGAAAAATGGTATCAAACTCAATCTGAAAAATACGGTGCGTCGGAGTTTGAATTCACGCCGGAATTGAGAAATGTCTTCAGGAGCATTAAGAAAGAATATTTCGTGTCACGTCCGTTTATTGCGACGAGAAACAGTTCCAAAGAAGTTATTTCAAAAATTACTCAGGTGTCGAATTTGCTGGTTTCGGGATCTGCTGACTTGGGCAGTTCGACAGGATGTTTGTCGGCTGATTTAAAACCGATTTCCAAAATGGATTTTTCGGGGAATTATATCCATTACGGAATTCGTGAACACGCAATGGGGGCGATTATGAACGGTATCGTCGCCGGGAAAAAAATAAGGGCGTTTGCCGGAACATTCTTGTCGTTTTGTGATTACATGCGTCCCGCAATTCGTATGAGCGCGCTCATGAATATTCCGACAATTTTCGTGTTTAGTCATGATTCTATCGGAGTAGGGGAGGATGGTCCTACGCATCAGCCGGTAGAGCAATTGGCGTCACTCAGAGCAATTCCGAATTTGAACGTCTTCCGTCCAGCAGATGCGATGGAAACAATGGAGTGCTGGGAGCAGGCATTGAAGAGTAAATGTCCGTCGGTATTGGTTTTGACCAGGCAGAATGTGTTAAGTGTACGTTTCTGTGGTCGTACTAATTTGTGCGAAAAAGGCGGATATTTTCTTTACGAAGACAGCACGAAAAAAGCACAGCATGTAAATTTGATTTCTACGGGTTCGGAAGTCGCGATAGCTCTTGAAGTGAAGAAAATGCTGAACGATAGGGATATTTCTGCGAACTTGGCGAGTATTCCATGCTGGAAGATTTTCGATGAGCAGTCAGAGGAATACAAACAGCAAATTCTCGGTGATGGATTGCGTGTAGGTATAGAAGCCTCAAATGGATTTGGCTGGGAAAAATATCTCGGCGATAATTCTCTCTTTTTCGGAGTAAATAATTTCGGAAAATCTGGTTCTTGTTTAGAAAATTATAACTATTTCGGTTTAACATCTCAAAATATAACAGATGGTATTTTGAAGAAGTTAGAGGAAAGTAGTTATGATAAAAATCGCAATTAACGGATTTGGTAGAATTGGTCGTTTAGTTTTACGAGCGTTGATTGAGTCAAATCAAAAATACGATTTTAAAATTGTCGCTATAAATGATTTGCAAAAAATCGATACGGCGTTGCATCTTTTAAAATATGATTCAGTTCATGGCACGTTAAATTGCGATATTAAAAAAATCTCGGATAATGAATTCACTTTGAACGGGGAAAATATCAAATATACTTCTGAAAAGTGTCCTGAAAATCTTCCTTGGAGAGAGCTGGACGTTGATCTGGTTATGGAATGCACAGGCATGTTTAAAACCAGGCAGGGGAGCCAGGCACATTTGAGCGCAGGTGCAAAAAAAGTTCTTATATCCTGCCCGTCAGATGATGTCGATAAAACGATAGTCTTTGGAGTGAACAGCGATACGATAAATAAAGATACAGATATAATAGTTTCAAACGCGTCATGTACAACAAACTGTTTGGCTCCTGTTGTAAAAGCGATGCATGAAGAAATAGGTATTGTCGGAGGATTTGCAACAACGGTCCACTCGTATACAGGTGATCAGCGATTGGTCGATATGTGCCACAAAGATTTGAGGCGTGCGCGTGCATCGGCTTTGAGTATGATTCCTACATCGACAGGAGCGACAAAAGCAATTGAAAAAATTTTTCCTGAGCTGAAGGGGAAGTTGTCAGGATTATCGGTCAGAGTTCCGACGCCAAATGTTTCAATGGTGGATTTTACGTTTACTTCAGCGAAGAGAATGACGGTTGAAGATATTCGCAACGCGATTATCAAACATGCGGACAATGAACTTAGCGGGATTTTGGGATATACGGATGAGGAACTTGTATCTTCTGATTTTAATCATTCTTCATTCAGTTCCATTGTCGATATGCCTTTAATAAAGGTGATAGATGACAGAATGGGACACGTTGTCGCTTGGTATGATAACGAGTGGGGATTCTCGAATCGTATGCTCGATACAGCCGCGCAATTATTTTGAAATAAGGCAGTTTCATTAACTTTTTATAAAACTTGTTTATCTAGATTGTAGGTAAGTTTTATCGAAGAGGAACGATGAAAAACATAAGTTGCGGATTAGCTGCTGTTTTCAGTTTAGTTGTATTAATCAATAATGCAAACGCTGAGACCTGGGGAAAATTTGAAACTGATTCGCGCCGTATAGAAGAAAAGAATATCAAGAATAAAGCTGTTATAAGTGATGATTTTTTCGATGAAACAACAAAAGAAGAATTAGCTTCAGTTAAAAAAATAGAAGCTTTAAAGAATATAAAATCGAAAAAAATATCTATGAATCAAAACAAAAATCAAAGAAAAAACGCAGCAAAAATTAAAAACAAAATCCGAACAGTTGGGAGAAAGACTCGATTTTTGCCTATTGCGTCATAAGTCAAATAATGTTATATTCCACCACGTTGTCGCGGGGTAGAGCAGTCTGGTAGCTCGTCAGGCTCATAACCTGAAGGTCGTTGGTTCAAATCCTTCCCCCGCAACCAATTAAATCAATAAGTTAGCACTGAAAATCAAATCGAATGAATTGCTGGTACTACCGTGGGCCTTAGTTTTGCGCGCCTGTAAGACTTATTTTGCCTCCTTTTCGTCCTATTTACGTGCGCGAGATACCTGCCATTTGGAATTAAAAATTAAAAGTGGACCGTCAGAGTTTTAGCGTGTAGAATAATGCGTTAATTTTGAGGTAAAGATGAGTAATTTAATTTCAGGTTTCGAATTAGCAAAACGTAATAACGAAAAAAAAGCTCTTGCGATGATAGTTGATGGTACAGCGATGGATTTATCCTCCATGGTATCTGAGACAACGCAGGCAGAATTTATTACGAAAGAGCATCCGAAAGCACTTGAAATTACGCGTCACACGACGGCACACATTATGGCTCAGGCTTTACAGACGTTGTGGCCAAATACAAAGTTGGCTATTGGTCCTGTTATCGAAAATGGTTTCTACTACGATATTCTTTCTGACCATCAAATTACGCCTGATGATTTTGAAAAAATCGAAAAGCAAATGCGCGAAATAATCAAAGCGGATTATAAAATCACGAGAGAAGTTATCTCTAAAGCTGACGCGTTAAAAATGTTCGAAAAAATGGATGAACCGTTTAAAGTGGAATTGATTTCCGATTTAGATGTAAAAGAAGTCAGTATTTACAGACACGAAGATAAATTTATGGATTTGTGTCGCGGTCCTCATTTGCCGAAAACGGGTTCTGCATCTACTCATTTTAAAATCATGAAAATTGCTGGTGCTTACTGGCGTGGCGACTCCAGCAGACAAATGTTGCAGAGAATTTATGCAACTTCTTGGTTTACAAAAGAGGATTTGGAAGGCTATTTGCATAATTTGGAAGAAGCAGAAAAGCGCGATCACAGAAAAATCGCGAAGGAAATGGATTTGTTCCATATGCAGGAGGAATCTCCGGGCTGTATATTCTGGCATCCAAAAGGCTGGACGATGTACAACGTTCTGAAAGAATATGTAAAACAGCGCATACAGCATGACGGGTATGTTGAAGTTTGCACTCCTCAATTGGTAGACAGGACTTTGTGGGAAGCGTCAGGTCACTGGGAAAAATACAGAGAACATATGTTTATTGCTGAATCGGAAGGCAGAATTTTAGCAGTAAAACCAATGAACTGTCCGGGGGCAATACAGATTTTCAAGCAAGGTATTAAAAGCTATCGTGATTTGCCTTTGAGAATGGCAGAGTTTGGATATTGTCACAGAAACGAGGCCTCGGGTTCGTTATACGGCACAATGCGTGTGCGCGGATTCACTCAGGACGATGCTCATATTTTCTGCACACCTGACCAGATTAACTCTGAAACGAAAAAGTTCTGCATTCTGTTGAAGAAGATTTACAGAGATTTGGGATTCGATTCGTTTAGCGTAAAGTTTTCTGATAGACCTGAAAAGAGAACAGGTTCTGATGAAATTTGGGATAAGGCTGAAGACTTACTGAAAAAAGCAACTGAAGAAGCCGGGTTAGAATACACGCTCAATAAAGGTGAAGGGGCGTTCTACGGTCCGAAATTAGAGTTCGTCCTGAAAGATAAATTGGGGCGTGATTGGCAATGCGGAACGTTACAGGTCGATTTCCAATTGCCGGTAAAACTGGGGGCGTGGTACACAGCGGAAAACGGCAAAAAATGTCATCCAATAATGCTGCACAGAGCTGTTCTCGGTTCTCTAGAGCGATTCATAGGTATACTTATCGAGCATTACGCTGGTCATTTCCCTCTCTGGTTGGCGCCTGTTCAGGTGATATTCGCGACGATTACAAATGACTTCGACGGATATGCAACTGAAATTGCAAATTTGTTCACTAAGCATGGATTGAGAGTTGAAACTGACTTAAGAGCTGAAAAAATCTCTTACAAAATAAGAGAGCATGCCCTGGAGAAAACGCCTATCATTGCTGTTATTGGTGCGAATGAAGTACAAAATCGCAGTTTGACGCTTAGGTATGCGGACGGTAAGCAAGAGACAATGTCTGTTGATGAAGCGTTGAAGCAATTGACAGTTAAATGTCAACTTCCGAAAATCGATTAGAGTAAAGGAGTTTTCCGTGATAAAGCTTGATTTACAGAGAATTTCAAATGCGTTGGTCCTGCCACTGTTGGAAGGTGGTAAGGGGATTTCAATCTCGACCGGTGAAACTTGCGGAGCTTGGGCAGCAGCCGGAGCTATCGGCACTTTTTCCGGAGTGAACGCAGATTCTTATGATGAAAACGGAAACATCATTCCGCAAATTTATCACGGAAAGACACGACAGGAACGTCGCAGAGAATTGATAGAATACGCCGTTGCCGGAGGAATTGCTCAAGCGAAAATCGCGAGAGAACGTTCAAATGGTAAAGGTCGTATTCACATGAATGTGCTGTGGGAAATGGGGGCGTGTGAGGAAATCCTCACCAGAATCCTCGAAGGTGCGAAAGATTGCATTCACGGAATCGTGTGTGGGGCAGGTATGCCGTACAATTTGGGAGAAATAACTTCTAAATTTGGGGTATATTATTATCCTATCGTGTCTTCTGCAAGAGCATTTTCAGCATTG
Organism: Alphaproteobacteria bacterium; assembly: GCA_024696365.1. Classification (GTDB taxonomy): domain Bacteria; phylum Pseudomonadota; class Alphaproteobacteria; order UBA3830; family UBA3830; genus JAILGW01. The sequence goes on from JAILGW010000105.1 coordinate 8,213, forward strand.
TTTCGTCGTTCTTATAAGAAAGTACAAGAATTTTTAGGCGGCGTTGTGTATGAGGATCCATGGCTCGCTGGCGGACATAACGGTTTGTCGAATGCTGAAGATCCGAATATGCCTCAAAATCCGTATTTGCGTTTAGTAGAATTGCGAAAAACGATGAATAGCTTCAACTTGTGCACTCTGCCGATTATTATCGCTGGAAGTGTTTGGTGGCTATCCGAGTGGGAGGATTATATAAACAATCCTGAGATAGGTCCTGTCGCATTTCAATTTGGAACTCGCCCGATTTTGACCCAAGAAACTCCTGTTGCAAAGGCCTGGCAGCCAAAATTGATGTCACTGAAACGTGGTGATGTAAAATTAACAAGATTAAGTCCAACAGGTTTCTATTCTTCAGCAATAAATAACAAAATGCTGTCGAATTTATTGGCTCGACAAGAAAGACAGGTCGATATTGTGGAAGATTCCTCTTTATCAGTGTATGTCTTCGGACGGAAAATTTGTCTTGATGCTACTGCCAAGGACAGCGTAGAGAAGTGGTGTCAAGCAGGGTTTACTGTTCCGATGCTGACTCCAAACAATACCGTCGTTTTTGTTACTCCAGAAGAATCTCGTCAAATTTTGAGTGATCAAAAGAATTGCTGTTGTTGTCTTAGTGCTTGCCGTTTCAGTAGTTGGTGCCAGCGTAAAGGTACCACGGGAAATATTCCTGATCCTCTCAGTTTTTGCATTCAAAAGAGTTTACAGAGAGCTGCACACACTAACGATGTCGAGAATAATTTACTTTTCGCTGGTCACATGGCGTATCGTTTTGCGGAAGATCCGTTCTATGCAAATAACTTCATTCCGACTACGCAGCAGTTAATAGACAGAATAATGACAGGATGCTAGACGAAATTAAAACGACTCGATTGGCGAAAAAAATCGCTGAAAGCGGAGTTGCATCGCGCCGAGAAGCTGAACGGTTAATCGAAGCCGGACATGTAAAAGTTGACGGTGTAATTGTCAAAACGCCGGTTTGTTTCGTCACTGGTGAAAACGTCATTACAATCGACGATAAGCCTATCAGTAAAACCCCGGACAAGATTATCGTTTGGAAATTTCACAAACCAAGCGGTGTTCTTACGACCAAACGAGACACAAAAAATCGAAAAACAGTGTTCGATTGCATTCCAAAAATCAATCAGCGTTTAATTTACATAGGACGCCTTGATTACAACACGGAAGGCTTACTGCTGTTCACAAATAGCGGAGATTTAGCGCGGAAAATGGAATTGCCGAGCTCAGGGCTTAAACGTACATACCGCGCGCGAATACTCGGAACGTTAACTGATGAGCAAGTCCAAAAACTGAAAAAAGGCATCACCGTAGACGGCGTGAAATACGGTCCTATCGAAGTCAAGTTCGAAACTCCACGTAATAAACAATCTGCCAATTCATGGATACAAGTGACATTATCTGAAGGCAAAAATCGGGAAATCCGCAAAGTCATGGAATATATGTCATGCAAAGTCAATCGTCTGATTCGCACTAGCTACGGCGGAATCACACTCGGCGACCTCCCCCGCGGAGCGTTTGTCCAATTGTCGGATAGGGAAATGCAAGAGATGTTGAGGAGAATTTGATTTCTAATGGGGAAATGTGATCTTTTCTTTCAAGCTTAATCGCGTCGCAACTTGTTGATTTAGAACGTTTCCTCCAACGCGCAATCTCGAAAATCGAACAACCAAGCGCACAATACGCTTCTACTTTTTTGTTTTTCTAAGCGTGTTTATACGAAAGTTTACCCAATACGCAGAGCTAATAAAAAACACGTTCTATATGCCTTTTCAATTACTCTGACACTCTCGAACTGATAGATGCCTGCAAAAATTCGTCGATTTCTCCGTCCAATACGGCTGTGACATTTCCCTTTTCGAAATTGGTTCTTAAATCCTTTACCATTTGATAAGGCTGCATAACATACGAACGAATCTGATGTCCCCAGCCGATTTCGTTCTTGTCGCCTGTGTTAGCCTGCTCTTCTTTCTTTCTCAATTCTAACTCGTACAGACGAGAACGCAGCATTTCGAACGCTGTTGCTTTATTCCGGTGTTGTGAACGGTCAGTCTGACACTGCACAACTATTCCTGTAGGAATATGAGTGATACGCACGGCACTTTCTGTTTTATTAATGTGCTGACCTCCTGCACCCGATGAACGATATGTATCGATACGCAAATCTGCCTCATTTATTTCGACATGTATAGAATCGTCAACGACAGGATATACTCCGACAGAAGCGAAACTCGTGTGCCGTCTGGCATTGGAATCAAACGGAGAAATTCTGACTAATCGATGTATGCCTGCTTCGCCTTTGAGCCAGCCATAAGCTTTCAGTCCATTTATCTTAATTGTAGTAGATTTTATGCCGGCTTCTTCGCCGATGCTTTCTTCAATAACTTCGACGATAAAATTATGACTTTCTGCCCAACGAGTATACATTCGCAGCAGCATTTGCGCCCAGTCTTGCGCCTCTGTTCCTCCTGCGCCCGCATGTATTTCTAGATAGCAACTGTTTTTATCAGCTTCACCTGAAAAGAAGCATTCTAATTGATAAACCTTTATGCGCTGAGCTAAGTCTTTAAAGGCTTCCTCTGTTTCCGCAATTAAAGAGACTTCCCCTTCTTCTTCGGCAAGTTCCAGCATGGTTTTCAGATCGTTATATTCCGTTTCTGCAGACGTAAATCTGTTAATCTCGTTTTCTAATTGAGATTTTTTCTGCATAACCTGCTTAGCTTTTTCCTGATCTTGCCACAGGTCATTTGAGGCACTTAACTCTGATAGTTCCTCGACTTGTCTTTTTAACGTATCGAGGTCAAAGAAACCTCCGTAACAAAGCTAAAGACGTGTTTATTTCGTCTGATATACGTCTTATTTCTTCGCGCATGGCATTTCCTCTATTTTTCGCTGTGGTTGTTTGATGAACATTACACCGACTGCTGCAACAAAAGTTATGCAGGAGTTAACTAGGAATGTTGTTTCCGCTCCGCAATGCTTCCAGAGTTCACCGGTTATAATGTTAGAAATACACATACCAATACAGCATATCAAATTGAAAATACCAATGGATGTTCCTTTAATTTGTGGTGGAGAATAATCCGAAACCATCGCGTAGAACGTTCCTTGCGTCGCTCCGTAGTGAATACCGTATATCGCCACACCAACCATAACGTGCCAAATTTCCGTCGCAAACGTTAAAACAATACACGAAACTAACATCATGCAAAAACCAAATGCTAAGAAAATTTTACGTTCGTGCCTGTCTGACCAGCTCCCCACAATTTTAGATGTAGGAGAATTGAACAAATACATTAAAGATAACACCAATGGTGCATATTTAACTTCCAACCCCAAATGTTGAGCACGATATACGAGGAAAGATTCACTATAACGTGAGCACATAAAGATAAAACAGATAAACAAATAGAACCAGAAATGTGATCCCAATTGCTTTATGTCTGCTTTTTTAATTGGAAAGCCTTTTCTCTTGTCCTTCAGGCGTACGATATTTGAAGGCTCTTTTATTCCGAAATATATCAGCGCAACTGCAACCAAAATAGGAAGTGCTGCGAACATATACACCATACGAATGGTTAAGACTGAACTGCCGAAATACAATAGGAGCAAGAATCCTCCGACGGAACCAACCATAGATCCCAGAAATGCAAAACTTTGCCTGATGCCGTAGCTTGCGCCTTTCAACTCTTTTGGAGCACAATCAGCAATTAATGCATCACGTGGAGTATCCCTTAATCCATTTGTAACTCTTTCAATGAGTTGCGCTGTAACGTATAACCCCAATCCTTGGGACAACGCAAACATTGGTTTAGCGAAAGCTGCGCATAAATATCCGATAAGCATGAGAATTTTTCTTTTGCCCATCCAATCGCTAAGAACCCCGGAAAACATTTTCACTAAATATGAAAGAGCTTCTGACAAGCCACGAATGTATCCCATTGCTGCAGGAGAAGCACCGAGGATGTTAATAATAAACTCTGCCGAAAACGCTGTAATAATTACAGATGCAGAGTTTGAAAAGAAACTGACAATACCGACAATCCAAATTGCCCGAGGTAACGTAGATTTGAGTACGGAAGTTGCTGTCGACTGAGTAGCAGAAGAAACATTTTTATTCATTGATAAATCCATGAATTAATACGCCATACTTCTAACACAAAATTTACAATTTTGACAGATGATTTTTTTGAACTTTTTGCTGATTAAAAGGTTGTTAAGGGAAAAGGCAGTCTGTTATAATTATCTTTTGGAGCAATCAGACGTGCAGGATTGCGGACCCGGTCAGGTTCGGAAGAAAGCAGCCGCAGCAAATACCGTACGGGTTGATCGCTCCTGTTGATCGGAAAGAATGTCATGTGTGTTTATATCCCCTTAGCAAGAAAATATCGTCCTCAAAGATTTGCTGATGTAGTTGGACAAGATGTCGCGATAAAAATTATTACGCGCGGTATGCAAAAAAATCGGCTTGGTGCAGCAATGTTATTTTCTGGGACACGTGGCATTGGAAAGACAACTATCGCCAGGATTTTAGCAAAAGCGTTTCGTTGTGAAAACTTCGATGGAACAACCGCTGAACCGTGTTGTAAATGCAAGTCTTGTCTGAGTTTTGCTCATGACAATCAAATTGATGTTATTGAAATCGACGCTGCAAGTAATACCGGGGTAGATGATGTCCGAGAAATAATAGAATCGTGTCGATATAAACCGACAACCGGGAAGTTTAAAATATTTATTATCGACGAAGTCCACATGCTTTCGAAGAGTGCTTTCAACGCACTTTTGAAAACTTTGGAAGAACCGCCTGAGCATGTTAAGTTTCTCATGGCGACTACCGAGACCTATAAAATTCCTGAAACTATTCTTTCGCGGGTTTTGAAATTCGATTTGAAAACTGTCGATGCCGGGTTAATCGCGCAGTATTTATCGTCGGTATGTAACCAGGAAAATATTTCAGCGGGTACGGAAGCATTGTCGCTCATTGCAAAAGCAGCAAATGGGTCTATTCGTGATAGTTTGTCGATTTTAGATCAAGCGATAAATATGTCTGACAATAACACAATAAGCGTTGATGACGTCAAAGCAATGCTGTGTCTGTCAGATGATACAGATGTTATAGAATTGTTAGCGTTAATTTTATCGAATGATGTTAGAGCTGCTGTTGCTAAATATCGCGAAATAATAAAGAATGATATTTCGAGCGTAAATATTGCTAACTTATTGTTAGATTACGTACATATTATGACGTGTCTTAAAACAGGAATTTCTCCACTCGAAAATACATACCCCGCAACAGCAATAGCTAAGTTAAAAGAAATATCTGAAAAAGTATCGTTGCCGGCACTGTCTAAAATTTGGCAGATGCTAATCAAAGGCCTGAACGAATTAAGTGTTTGCGAGAGACCGGAAATAGTTCTGGAAATGATAATTATCAGAATTGCGTATGCTTCAGGTCTTCCGGATTTGTATGAATTGATTGGAGCTGAACAGACGCAAAAAAAAGTCACTACTCCTATTGAAAAAAAACCGGAAATACACAATATAAACAGCAGTACTAAAAATAATATTGAAACATCTTTGAGCGAAACGGCAATGGCGATGTTTCCCAATGCAAAATTACAGTAGAGGAGAAAAATGAATAATAATTTCAATCAACTAATGAAGCAAGCACAAGAGATGCAAGCAAGATTAATGGAAGCTCAGAACAAGATGAATGAGCTAGAGGTTTCTGGTACCTCTGGTGGCGGAATGGTTTCGGTTGTTATCGGTGGTAAGGGAGATATGAAAAAACTTACTATCGATCCGAAGTTATTGTCTCCTGATGATGTGGAAATGGTTGAAGATTTAATTGTTGCGGCATTTAACGATGCAAAATCTAAGTTAGAAGCAAAAATTTCGGAACAAATGGGCGGAATTTTGCCGACAGGAATGAAACTTCCATTTTAGATCCATGTTATACTAAGACTGTTGCAGAAGAGATAACGCGAGTTATCTCTTTTTGCGTTTTTCACGATAATATTCGGCGATTTTCTCCTTATTTTCATTGGATATTTGATAAGAATCGAGAATTTTTCGGACTGTTTTCGCCAATAGTTCTTTATCTGAAATGTTAGTTTGCAAAAATTCAAAGGTCTCATGTGGAAATTTCACGTAGCACATTGATAACAGCCAAGCTATAGCCATTTTTGTGTAATATTTCTCGCATTTTACATTCAATATCTCTGCGAAAATTTGCGTCAAATGTTCTGTATCTATGAAATATTTTAACATCATAATTAGAGCAAATCTTGCGGAAAATTCTTCGTTTGAACGAACGTACGACAGAATAAATTGCCATACTATTTCCCGGTGTTTTCTCGCTATTTTTAAATCTCCGCAGAATATATCGCAAATACTCCAATTGGTAATTCGAGGAATAAATAACTCAACCTTTTGAAGAATTTCAGATATAGGCATTTTAAGACGCCCGATTATCATCCCTTGAAGTAGCGCTTCTTCAAGTGAAGTCGGAGTTATACGTATAAATTCGTCGATATCGTTTCTCGAAGAAAACTGTTTTGCTATAGCCCGTAAAATAGGAATGCGTACTCCGAGAATATTAGGCGTATTGGGAATCAGTGATGCCGTAAACTTCCTGTATTGCCAGTCTATATTTGCTTTTAATAAGCTGCGAATTTCTTCTGATATTTTTTTCATATTTTGCTCTATTCCACTTTGATGCAAATTATTTTTAAAACAATTAACCAAATATTTACCTAATTGTGTAAAACTCAGTCTTAATTATAAACTTAAAAAGAAGGATATAAAAATGTTAAAACGATGTTTAGTTTCGTTGGCTTTTGTTTTCTTTAATTTAACCGCTATGCATAAAGAAATGCCTACTTTACAGCGGGATATCGAGGTAACTCCTGTTATTTATCCCGTTACAATTCCAATTTTACAAACTGCGCTTGAGTCAGAAGCACTACTAATTGAATTAAAAATTAAGTTAATGACGCTGTCAGCCTACGAACGAGAATTACAACAACAGTTAAGCGAAATAATGCCATCTGCTAATATACCGCTACAGATGGAAAGCATACTAACCCATGTAGGAAAACTGGAATATAAATTGCTAAGGCGAAAAATTTCAGTAGAAGACTACAGAGCATATGAGACTTACCTACAGTTAATGTCACAAGGAAATGAAGCCTGCGAAGTTTATTGGCTATTAATGCGAGCACTTATAGCAAAAAGTAGTAGGGAAGCTGTTATGAGTCGAGGGAGTTGGATGAATAATTGGATAGACAAATATCTTTCCAAATGGATGGAACATCGTATCGCGGATCAAACTTTGTTAAATTCCATACTAAACACTCAGAAATAGGCAAATAATCTATTCCAGATGTTCGTGCATAATATGTGAAGCAATCGTCGAAATGTCCACTAGTATAACCTCTTGTTTTCGTCTATCATTAACGAGAGGTTAATTATGATTATAAGGCTGTTATCGCAAAATTTAATCAATCAAATCGCTGCTGGTGAGGTTGTTGAGCGTCCTTCTTCTGTTGTAAAAGAATTGACTGAAAACGCTATTGACGCAGGAGCAACTGAAGTCGAGGTGAGAATTGCTGATGCCGGAAAAAGTTTTATTTCTGTTAGTGATAACGGATGCGGCATGGACAAACAATCGCTTGAAATGTGCGTACTGAGTCATGCAACTTCTAAATTAACAGCAGATAATCTGTTCGATATTCACACATTTGGATTTCGCGGAGAAGCCTTACCGTCGATTGCGTCTATTTCGAGAATCTCCATTTCGACATGTGATAGTACAGATGCTTGGAATTTACAATTGGAAGGTGGTCAGGTTACAAGTATGGCTCCGTGCAATCGCAAACAGGGCACTACAGTTGAAGTCAGGGATTTATTTTTTGCGACACCGGCTCGGTTAAAATTTCTGAAATCTGATTCCACAGAAGCAGAAAATTGCCTATCGATGTTCAACCGTATTGCATTAGCATTTCCGCGAGTAACATTTTCTTTTTATGATTCAGATAAATGCAAAGCGCATTATGAAAAAACAGATGATTTGCAAAAACGCATTTGCGACGTTTTCGGCACACCATTTTCAGAAAACTTATTTTCTGTTTCAGCCCAAAAAGATGAGTTAAAATTACAAGGATTTGTAGGTGTCCCAACTTTTAATAAAGCTTCAGCCGGATATCAATATTTTTTCGTAAATAATCGCTGTGTAAAAGACAAGTTTTTTTCTTCTGCGCTAAAGTCTGCGTATGCTGGATTAGTTCCACAAGGAAGATATGCTGCTGCTGTCGTGTATTTAGATATGCCATACAATGCCGTTGACGTAAACGCGCATCCGGCTAAAACCGAGATTCGATTTAAAGATGCCGACAAAGTTAGATATTTCATTATGTCAGAGTTGAAGAAGGCGCTTTTATCATTTGGAGCGTTAAAACCGACAACTGAATCTGTAAATAGCTTCTGTCCTTCTGAAATTACTAAAGCTGATAGCTACACCCCATCGTATGCGTCACTGCGTCCACAAAAAGATGTGTACAAGGAATATAAGTTCTTTTTTCCTCAAAATAAGACAGAACAAGATGACAAAGAATTTCCGCGATATATTCCAACTCCAAAAAATGAACCCGAATCTCCCACTATTCCAATGAGTTTTTCAGAAGTTGAAGAGAATAAAGATGAAACATTTATCAGTCTTGGAGAAGCTTTATATCAAATCAACAACACCTATATTGTATCGGCGACTGAGGATACTTTGTTCGTCACAGATCAACATGCAGCAGCAGAAAGGATTACTCTCGAAAAATTGAAAAATAACGATTTGGATTCTCAAACCTTATTGCTGCCAGAAGTATGTGCTTTTTCTGCTGCCCAAGTGGAATTGTTGGTATCAAGCGTAGAACTGCTTTTAAAATTTGGTATACACTTTGAAAAATTAGCTGACGATTTAGTAAATGTTACAGCAATTCCTGCTATTTTAGGTACTTGCGATGTCTCTGCGTTAATTACGGATATAGTGGATGAATTAGAAAGTTTTGGAGATGCATATACGTTAAATGATAAAATAAATCATATTGTATCGACAATCTCTTGCCACGGCAGTTTGCGCGCGGGCAAGGCATTAAGCACAACAGAGATGAACTCCTTGTTAAGACAAATGGAACATACCAGCAATATCGCGCAATGCTGTCATGGTCGACCATCGTATGTCTCGTTTTCGGTAAAAGATTTAAATAAATTTTTCGAAAGATCTTGATTTTGTCCGTTTGAATCATATATCTTAGAAAAACGGATTGTAGAAATGAAGCATAAATTTAGGTTTCAACCTTTAGTTCGCCTGAGCAATCATAGTATTCTCGGATATGAGGCTCTCTGTGTCAAAGCGAGCGATAACAAATTTCCGAGTGCTGTTGAAATATTGAAAGAAGTATTTTCAGGATGGTCGATTAGTAGCGACTCATTAATGTTTATAAACATGACCCTTGAAGACGTAGTTAGCACAGACTTCTGTCATGCATTTTTGGAGGTTATCGATAGTATGGACGTCAACGCCAATAGTATTGTTTTGGAAGTAAACGAAAACACGAAACCGGAAATGCTAACAGCTGCGAAAAAAACGTTAAGCTTACTGCGTGCCAACGGTATAAAAATCGCTCTGGATGATTTTGGAGTACAATATGCGAGTATCGATTATATGAGTGAACTACCGCTTGATATCATAAAAATAGATCAAAAATTTATACAAGCTGCGCCTGCTGATAAGAAAATTCGCTCGATTTTGAAACATATTACTGCCATTGCGCATGACATGGGATGTTCAGTTGTAGCGGAAGGAATAGAAAACTCTCTGCAATTGGAATGCGCAAAAAACATATCTGCAGATATTGGACAAGGATTTTTGTTTTCTGCACCATTATCAAATATAGAAAGCAAACGCTTTTTTGATTTAAATGAATTATATCTGTACCTGCCAAAAGCACAAACAGCGGTACAAGCTTTGGGATATTAGGCTAACGCTTCCTGTACAACATTTCATTGGGATGCATTGTAGCCGTCGTTTTAATTTGGCTCATCCGCATTGCTGAAATACAGTTGATGTTGCGCTTCCTTTTTGAATGAGGCTCCACTCTTTACTTCCCCCAGCTTGCTTGCGACGTATTTATTCCAAATGTCTGGGCGGTGTTTCATCGTGAGTTGTTTCGCTTGCTTCAAGCGGAATTTTGCTACGTCTTGATGATTACCCGAACGTAAAACTTCAGGCACGGTAACGCCGTGAAATTCCGCCGGTCTAGTGTATTGATTGTATTCTAGCAACGGTTCTTGAAACGAGTCATTGTGTATCGACTCAGCGTTACCAACTACTTCAGGCAACAATCGCACGCAGCCTTCAATCATTGTCATGGCGGCGACTTCTCCTCCCATCAGCACGAAATCACCTATGGAAATTTCCTCAAAGCCGTAAACATCCAAAATTCGCTGGTCAACGCCTTCGTATCTTCCGCACAAAAGTGTCACACCGGCAGACTTGCTGATATCCGCAAAATCCTGCTGAGTGAATTGCCGACCACGCGGTGAAAAATATATTTTGCGCATTTTTTTCGCATCGTTCGACAACGTCTCAAACGCCCTTTCAAAAGTCAGTGGCGACAGAATCATGCCATCTCCTCCGCCGTAAGGAATCGAGTCAATGCGATCAGATTTCACGGGAAACTGTTTCAAATCAATTAAATTGAGCGCCCATTTTTTCTGCTCCAGCGCCTTCCCAATCAACGAAACTCCCAGATTTCCGGGAAAAGCCTCAGGAAAAATTGTAAAAACATTCGTCTGCCACATTTTTACTCTCGGAAATTTTTAAACGCGTCTGCTGATAACAATAACTCGCCGTTTACCTCGGGAAAATTAGTATTCGTAAACGGAACTAAAAACCGTTGTCCATCATACGACAATTCAACGATATCACCTGCACCGTAATTACACACGTCTGTGATTGTGCAAGTACTTTCGGAATCGCACACCTTAATTTCACGCCCTATCAAATCGTGTAAATAAAACTCTCCGCTTGCTAATGGCGCTAGCTCATCTTCTTTTACAAATAGCGATTTGCCTTTCAGCGCTTCAGCAGCGTTTCTATCCTCGATATTTTCAAGAGCAACAACATTCGGCTTAAGTATACGAAAAGCGAACGCCTCTCCGACATCGTTATAAAATTTTTTATATTTCTTGAGGTTATCAGAATAAGACTCAATGCGCACTGCTCCGCGTATACCGAACGCTCCGACAATGCGCAAAATCTCTATCAATTATGTTACTCGACTGGAGTCTCA
>JAILGW010000001.1 GCA_024696365.1 Alphaproteobacteria bacterium
GCCAATTTACAATGGCAAAATGACTAGTTTTTAATACCGATTCATCGAATGCAGCTATAACATTAGACATCAATGTCGAGGAAATATTTCTTACTCGAATATTGTATAAAATATTATCAAAGACACGCGCACCATGTTCCCATTGAAAAGCTGTTTCCTGAATGTAACATTGTCCCACTGCTGCTTCTATCTGATTTTGCAGTTTTTCTTCAGGTATACTCTGTGTTCCTGCCGTCCCTTCGATTAGCAGCGTAAAGTTTCTGATACTATCTTCCATCACAACTGAAATAGGTAAATCCGATGATGTCTCTCGCGCAGCAGCATCTCGTCTTGGCAACGCTGGCGCAGGTGTTACCACATAAACATCCAATTTCTTATCTCTTTGTAAATCAGCAAGCTTTTGTCGACTAGTAACGCTAAGATCAACATTATGTAATAATAATGACGGATGCGGAGTTAAATTATTCGCGATATTGCAAACAGCTGTAATTATATCATCTGCATAATCACTGGGAATGTTGCGAAGTTCTATACGTTTTATTCCCCCATTAGAGGAATCAACTAAGCATTGCCTCAAATCTTCTTCAAAAAAATTCCGCCAATCATCCTCTTCGTCTTCTGATTTGCCATCGATGATTGCCACAGCCAAATTATGGCTGAAATACACAGTTAGCCTGCCATCTGTACATATTTCATGTGCGATCATAGATGGACGATCATTCCATAATACAGAGGCAAATGTGCAAGATGAGGACACGCATACTGCAATCAATACGATTAATTTGCTCATAATACATCATCCTTGGCAGAAGATTTAATTTTCAGATTCACGCATTTTTTCATTACAATCCCTTTGATTTCAATGACATAGCCGGAGGTAGACGAAAATCTGTCTGGCCATCAAGCAACCAAAAAGATTTGAGTTTAGAGCGCTTCTCTCCTTGCATTATCAGTGTATATGCTTGATCGTCAATTTGGCAGTATTCGAACCATAAGTTTTGCAAGTCGTTGCTTAGAGGTAGCATAAGCTGTAGTTTGCGCCCGCATTCTGTATCTATTTCAACATTAGTAAAGTACAGTGCGTCTATACTGCCTTTATTGAATGGGTTAATTAGAACTGCATTTAAAGCCAAAAGGAGAAGGTTTGTATCTACCGCGGAAAGATTCTTCACTTTTACAGAAGGTACAGAACTTAGGGGTTTATAAATATTTCCCCTAACACAAATCTCTTTTTTGTAACTCGCAAAAATTTTTAGAAGATCATCCTGCAAACTATAATCAAATGGAACTTCCTTACTTCCGTCAATCAAAATGTATGTTGTAAATAATCCATACTCTACCTCAATCATAGATGTCGCCAATTCTTGCGGTGGTGGACTTCGAAAAGGCTCTTCTCTCCCTGATGGGGGGGATGGCACACATGGAAGAAAAATATCCTCATACGGATCGTCAAGGCAATTTTCGTAAAGGCATGATGGCGATGACGGAGAATGGCATCCTGGATTCGCGATTGTCGAAGGAATATCCTTTTTCACAGGGGCCCGCGCTTTTGCAGAATGTGGAATAAGCTGCCGCGTATTTTCTTCGCAAGAAGTCAGGGTTACTGAAGGAATGGGGCCTACGTCTGGAAGAGAAAATAGAGAATGGGAATGGCGAAGAGGTAGTAGACGCAACATCGTCAACCTGCCACCTCTGCTCTTTAGCTTTGGAGATGGGGGCGGAAGCTGACTCGAAGCATGGGACAAATTAGCAAACAAAATCATAAAAGCCAGGATTACCGTAGTTATCAGTTTTTTTATCAAATAGCTCACGCTCCCCTGTCTGTTATAGAAGAAGGTGTTGAAAGAGGCGCTAGCCTGTTCGACGCTCCCCCGTCTAATATCTGTCGTGTTGCTGGTTTATCCTCCTCTTTTCCCTCTGAGCCTTTTTGCGGCGCGCCAAATATACTCACGCGACTATTTGGATTATTTTGCATGAATTCTTCCTTCAAATTATCTATTGCGTTAGAATCAATATTGTTACTTCGGATAGATAAGCTTTTCATTTTATGTCGAGTTGCATAAAGCACTATACGTGTAGCATCCTCTGTGTCAACGGTATCATCTTCTATCGTTAATGTTGGCATTCTCTCGAAACAACGTAATATGAGAGGCAGGTGTACAGATAATATTTCATGCGTGTAAGAATTTCGAATACGTAATTCCGATACTTTACGGAACGCATAAGTTTGTTGAAATAGCTCATACAGCCCTCCCATAAGTGTGCAGATTTTATCTTGAGGAATATTGCGAATGATTATGGAAGAAAATGGTCTCGTTTTGTTCACCAAATCCTGTATATCGAGTAATTTTTCCTGAGTCTTCGCGTTGTTCCCGTCGATTACCAATGTATCTCCCTCAATACTATAAAACTGCAGATGAAGCTTTACTTTTGATATATCACCGAATGTAGTAATAGATCGTCGAGGTTTACTAAACTGTTGATATTCATAGGTCAGAGGCGTTTGCGAGTACGGTACTGACGTAATTTGCGCAGAACTCGCTGAAACCTGCCATGGAAGCAGCAATAACGCGGCCACTGTTATAAAATTTTTCATAAATATTCTTCCTGTAGTTATCTCTTGATTAATAAATGCCCGTTTTTAACATCTTTAAGTTCAGATGTCGTTATTGGCTTTAAGAATGAACCGTCAGAATGAATAACGTAAATTTTAAACCCCTGATTTTCCAATTCATTGAAAATGCCGAAATTCGTATAATTTTCAACACTAAAATCACAAATAATAGAAATTTTTGGAGATTTTGCAATTAGGTTTTTCGCGCCTCGAATAATATCGGAACAATCGGAATTAACATTGATTCTCAGTACATTAATGTTCTGTAAATTCGGCAATTGCTCATCGACAGACGACACATCAATGGTCATCGCGCTGTATCCCGTTGGAATCTGATAATCTGCTGACTCTATTTTACCGCTGATAGCCGGAAAATTATTTTTATGCACTAATAAACCAGAAAACGATCTGTTAGACATTCCAAGAGCAGATGCAAAAATACGGCTTTCGAAGTCGTTAGCTTTGGCGCTTTCGTTTATTGCGTCCACGTATTTCTTACTTGGGTTAAATACATATACACGACCTGATTTTGTTACCAGCTTTGCCATTAACAGAGTTTGTACGCCGATACCATGGCTTATATGCACAATTGTGTCGCCTTTTTGCACATTTTTCTGCAGATATTCAGCGACTTCATTATTGCAGGAATCTTCTTCTATTGCGTCGTGGGAGAAAGCATCATCATTTGTTTTGATTTTAATATCACCGTAAATCACATCAGTCTGAAATTCAGCGATATTGCCCATTTCATTTGGGGTCACTTCAGTTTTATATCGCTTCAAAAGAGCTATAGCTAATACACATGCAATTAAAACAATAATCGCGACAAACGCAAATTTGAGGGTTTTCTTTTCACTTACATTTTCTGACATAGCTCTCTCCTATCACGCAATACATTAATTGTATTGGGCACAAATTAAAAAAAAGTTAACACATGCGAAAAAGTTTGGCAGAGATGTAGCAGAAGCAAATTAAAAACTTTGATGAAAGTATGTCGAGTGATAAGATGGCGTGCTTTGGTTGTATAAGAGGGTTCAGTGAAAATTCGAAATTTCTGTAAAAGTATGCTGGCTATGTGGATTTTGTGCTGCTTTTGCGCCGCACATGGTGCCGTGTTTAGAACGAATGTAAAAATAATAAGGAATACTGATTCTGCTCAGAGTATAAATACAATCGATGAACAGTTATTTACTTTTGTAAAAAATGGTAAGAGATGTGACGAAGAATCCCTGTATAATTTTTATAAAAAATGTAAAAAAGCATGCAAGGAAAATGCTAAAATGCCTGGTTGCGCAGTATTTGTTCCTAACACCCCTGAAAAAACTCAAGAGTTTCTGATATATTGGGCAATAAAGTGTACCTCTGGTAAAGAAAATCTTCCGGCGAATAATAATCCATATAAAGGTGGGAATTTGCTAGCATACACTAACAATATGCACACAGAGCGACAATTATTAATCGCTATATTGGAAGATGCAATTTTAGCCGCCTCCTTATTGAGGGAGGAAGATGCTGACTTCTTACAGGAGGGTATAAATGCTAAACCCTTGATACCATGGGATGATAGCCAAATAAATTTGCACTTGAGAGACCTTCAAAAATTGGAAGGTAATTTATATATATATGTGGATTCTGCACCATGTTATGTGAAAGGTGCTCACAATAATAACTTTACATGCGTAGAGTATTATCAAGAGATGGCAAAACTGACACCAAATGTCAAGTATCATATCTATTTTCCCTCCAAATCAGTGTCCTGGAATGAAGGATATTTTGTCAACCAAAGTAAAAATGATGGTAACAACACTCGAAATATTTTTTGTAACTATCTAAAAAAAAATAATTTCTTTGATTCCAAAGATCAGTCAAAGTTTTCTCTAAAAGAACTAGTAAAGGCTATGAAAGATACATTCGGTTCCTTCAGTGAGAAAGACCAAGCCAACATAATGCAGGATTTATTTGGCGCTCAATGCGAAAACATTGAATATAATCCACGTAATGAAACGCCTTTAAGAGACATATACAATGATGAAAATAAAAGTACACAGGAAAATAAAAGTGAGCAATCGAACCAACTCCCCATCAAAAAACGCAGTTAGCGCATTGTAATCATTGGATTTTTAAAAAAGTTCTTGCGTTTTTCTAAAAAAAGTTTGAACATGTAATCAGTTCAGAACTAAAGACAATCTAAACAATATAATGGAGGCAAACGTGTTAAGTTTGTTGCGGCATTTTACCGCTCAGAGACAGGAGTATCTTCTAGCATATCAAAACATATGCAATCCGCAGTGGACTTCATGTAAATATGAGACGATAGCGGATGAAGGATTTCAGAAAAATGTGTTCGTGTACAGAGCTATTAATCTCATTGCAAGAGATATCGCGTCTATCCCGTTTACGGTAAAAAATCGTGATTCACAGGAAGAAAATCAAAAAATAACAAAAATATTACAAAGACCAAATAAAAATCAGTCGAAAAATGCTTTTTTTGAAAGTGTAGTTAATTATCTGCTGATTTCCGGAAATACGTTTATACATTGCGATAATAATAATCAGTTGCGTTGTTTACGTTCCGATAGAGTGCACATCGTGCCAAATCAAGATAAAACGGAAGTGGAGTCTTACATATACAGTGTAGATTCTAAGAAATACCAAATTGCAAAAACAGATATATTGCATCTGAAGCTATTTCATCCATTAAATGATTGGTATGGTTTAAGCCCTCTGCAAGTGGCGTCACGAGCAATTGATCAGCACAATGAAATGTCTAAGCATAACGTCTCGATTTTGCAAAATGGTGGTCGACCGTCAGGCTGTTTAATCGTGAAAAATTCGGAAAATCTAACTCCTGAACAGCGAGAACAGTTGCGAAGAGATATCAGAGAGGTATATGCGGGTACTGCAAATTCAGGAAAGGTAATGGTTTTAGAAGGCGGTCTCGAGTGGAAAGAAATGGGATTGTCTTTGAAAGATCTGGATTTTAATGAAGGGAAAAATCTAACTTCAAGAGAGATAGCGCAAGCTTTCGGTGTTCCTCCCGTCTTAATCGGTATTAAGGGCGACACTGCTTTCACCAGTTATAAAGAAGCACGTCTTCATTTTTGGGAAGATACAGTGTTACCGTTGGCGGAACTAATTCGCTTGGGGTTCAATACATGGCTGTCGGAGAAATTCCGCCAGAATGTTGAAATAACGTTAAATTTGGATGCCATACCGGCTTTATCCTCTAAGAGAGAAAGTCTATGGCACAGCATATCGAGCGCGGATTTTCTGACTATCGATGAGAAGAGAAAGATTTTCGGATATCCGCCTCTGAAAGAGCAGAATAAAATATGAAATATTTAACTCCGTGCTTGCAAGTAAAAAGCATAGAAAATAACGGAGAAGTCAGTGGTTATGCAAGTGTGTTTAATGTCGTTGACAGTTATGGTGATATCGTTGAACATGGCGCATTTAAAACGGCCGTTGATGACTTCAAAAACGGAAAAATTCCGAAATTACTTTGGCAGCATAACGTCGATATTCCGATTGGTGTTGTCGAAGAAATGACAGAAGATGAACACGGATTGTTTGTCAAATGTCGGCTGATTCAGGAAATTCCAAAGGCAAAGGAAATTTATCACTTGCTGAAAAACAAAGCGATAGATGGTTTTTCAATTGGATATAGGATACGTGGGCACCGTTTTGAAAATGACTACCAGTATTTAACAGATATAGATTTGCTGGAAATATCTGTCGTTACTTTTCCCGCTTGCGAGTCAGCAATAGTCAACGACATAAAATCTCAAAACGAAATCATTCAAAGTCTCAAAACAATCACAAATAAAATTAAGGAATATACAGAAAAATGAAATACAAAATGCAATCGATGAGTTGAACACAAATGTCAGCAATCTCATTCAGCAAAACAATAAAGAAATCGAAGAAATTAAAATGAGTATGACAAAAAGTAACGCTATGCCGTTGTCGGGAAATGCGGATAACAAGGTCTACGTAAAGTCAGAATTTGACGATTATGTGCGAAAAGGAATGACTGATTTTCTCAAAAAATCGCTTAACTCAATGGATGGAGAAAATGGTGGATATTTAATTCCGCAGGAAGCTGCAGTGCAAATTGATGACAAAATAAAGTACCTGTCACCCATGCGAAACATCGCTCGTAATATCTGCATATCAACTAATGCGATAGAAATAATTGTCGATTCTAAAATGCCAGATGCAGGTTGGAGTGGTGACGAAAATGAAGAGTTATTAGAAACAGACACACCGGAAATCAGTAAAATTCAAATTCCGGTGCATGAAATTTATGCAAAACCAAAAGTCAGTCAGAAATTACTGGATGATTCTCAGATAAACGCTGAAGAATGGCTTACGTCGAAGATTGCAGAGAAAATAGCTGTTTTGGAAAATCAAGCGTTCGTAAATGGAAACGGAAAAGATAAACCTCATGGATTTTTACAATGTGAGTCTTCCGATGAAGAGGGAAGGCCGTTTGGAACATTGCAGCATTTTTACAGTGGAGCGAAAGGAAAATTCGCAGATAATGAGTCGGCCGTCAATGTCCTTATTGATATGGCGTGCTCAATCAGCCCGAAATACGTAAAAAATGCAAAATGGATAATGTCGCGTTCGGCATTAGCTGAAATTCGCAAATTGAAAAATAAAGATGGTGTAAGCCTTTGGAATCCAGCTATGTCTGAAGCCACTCCATCTACATTACTCGGATATCCGGTAATTATTGATGACGCAATGCCGGCATTGGTTGATGGTGAAGAATCAATATCTGTGGCTTTCGGAGACTTCTATGCTGGATATCAAATCGTCGATAGGCAAGGTCTAAAAATTTTGCGAGATCCGTACACATCGAAGCCATTCGTAGAGTTTTATATAACAAAGCGGACAGGCAGAGAAGTAGTGGATTTTGAGGCGATTAAGCTTCTTAAATTTACAGAAAAATCTGAGTAATTTTCTGAAACGGGAGGAGACATGCAGCTAAAATTAATCCAAAAGCCAGCAAGTGAAATAATCACGCTTGAAGAAACCAAAAATTATCTCAGAGTAGATCATAACTATGATGATGCTTTAATTCTGGACTTTATAAAGGCTACTCGAGAGGCAATTGAAGCGATTATTCAAAAATCGATTATGAAACAAGTTTGGGAATATCATTTGGATAATAGTTCGATATGTAAATTTGATTTCGGAGATAGTAATTATCCAAGTATTTTCGGGGATATCATCAGAATTCCATTGCCAAAACCTCCCGTTATGCACATATTGAGCGTTTTAATCGACGGGAAAGAATGCGAAGGCAATAAGTATTTTCTCGAAAAAGTTAGCAGCCAGTTTTGTTTGTGTATAAATTGCAAACGCATAACCGGATTGAAACGCAAAATTGATATTCAAGTTACTTATGAAGCGGGCATTGCAGATACCGTTGAAAATGTACCGTATCAATTGAAATTAGCTAATCTGATGTTAGTCGCAAATGCTTATCAGGAGCGTTTCACGTATAAACAAAGTAGTGTTATTTCAAAGGGAGTACGACAATTGCTTGATCCTTTTTTAAATTTGAGAATTTTTTAGATGTTTAAACACGTTTTTAATACAAAGGTAAAAATAGAATCACTTAAAAAAACGTTGTCGGAGAATAACGTTTGGATTTCCGAATACGAGTCGTGGGGAGAAATTTGGGCGTCTGTTTCTGTAAAATACATATCCTCGAAAGGAGCTCTTTATCTTTTCGAGGTAAAGTGGAAAAAAGACTTTCCTCACGACTTTCGCGTCATTATGAATGACACAATTTTTATACCAACACAGTCACCTATTGCAGAACCAAGTAGCGACTTGATTCTGTTTCATGCAACTATCAACAAATAACTAAAGCGCTCGCTTTTTCAATACAACACAATTAATTAGCAAGGGAGAAGGTAAAATGTTGCCATGGGATTTTGGCATAATCAACGCAATTAAAAAAGAAATAGAATATGCAATTTTTCCGTCAACGCCACCGGAGGAACAGCGGAAAACACCGTATCTTATATTCGAGTTAAAAAACATTGTGATGGGAAAAAATCTGACATCGCGCGCAGAATTTTCAATCACAATTGTCGATGATAAAGAAGTCACCGGAATATGTTTTGAAATTTTGCGGACATTGACGAAATTAATCAGCAAGGAGCTCACATTGGCACAAGATGATTTCGTGCTCGGTTCGGCAAGAATCAAGTTAAATTCCGTTGAAAGCCGAAAAAACAACCTTATATTGAATTTTGTAGGAATTTTAAAAATGGTGGGGATATATGAAGACGATGATACAATCGGCGGACGATGATGAAAACATCGACGCGCTAGAGCAGTATTTGGAAAATTTAGCAAGAACCATGCCTACTAACGCACCTGATTGGATGGATTAACCATGTACGAAACAAATTTAATACTCGGTATCGCCGGTTTTCCTCCAGAAAGTGCAAGAAACTGCGTGCAGGAATTATCACCGATTCCAAATGGCGAATTTAAAAAGTCTATCAATGGAGATCCGTTATTTCTGGAAACAAGTACAAGAAAACGCTATAAAAGTGTTATCTCATGTAAAGATGTCAACTCTCCTCTTGCTGATAGCATTTGGATTGGTTCGCAGATTATGGTCGGTTGTATTCAAAACCTTTGGCAAGCGATTAATCCAAGTGAACAAAGAATCCGATTAGTACGTCCAGCAGTTGCCGGTTCTGTTTGTGCCGTCAACAACTTCGGTGATCCGATAAAGTTTAGGCTGCTGGATAATGAAGTGGAATTGTACAAACCGTATGATGAAAAAGTCTTCATTTGCTTCCGCCCGTGGCTCACCATGCATGTAGTAGATTTTTCTCTTATAACTGATGAATGGGGAATGTCAGGTGGCTGGAAGTTGTCACTTGAAGAGGTGTAATTTTTCTGTGATAAGCATATTATCGTATCATTAAATCTCGATAATTGTATCATTTTGATACAAAAACAATCTCGATGAATCAATTAAATTTTTGGCAAAAAATTAAAATACCACCTTGATCCTTTACCCATCGGAATTAAAAATATAAAAAATTATTTTGCCCCCCAAAAACATTGCACAGCCTTATATATCACACCATTTCACCTCAATCTTACCGTTTGACAAAGGAAACACACATAGATGCCTTTATTGTTTTAGTAAAAAATATGCGACATATTAACGAAGGATTAACTTTTATTCACTATTGTTAAGGCAAAATATTCAAACAATAAAGAGGAAGATTATGAAAAAATATTTATTAATCAGCGCAATGATTTTGCTGCCATACAATAACGCGCTATGTCTTCAATCTATATCTCGATTTATGCCATGTTTTCGAACACATGATTCTGATACGGTAGAATTGAAACGATTAGATCCTATACCTAACGTAATTTTTCCTGCCAACCAAAGCGCTCTATGGAATCTTACTGAAGGAGGCGCTATATGGGATCTTAGTAGTAAATCCTTAACAGTAGGTAGTCTTATACAGACATTGCAGGACAATTCTGATGGACTGGATCAAGCGTTAAAAACTCATGGAGGTATTGATTTAAGTGATAACCCCGTTCTGGGAAATGCTGGTGTGAATGAATTAGTATACGAGTTATTTACTCACGAAATCGGTGATTTACGCTATGTTAATTTATCTAATACAGGCCTAACATCGACGGACCAATTAACTGAGGATTTACTCTCTTTACTACAGTATTTCCACGGGAAAGGAGAATTACGTCTCTATCAAAACAATGGTGTAGATCTTACCGTTCAAGAAGTAGAATTTATAGCATGGGGAGCAGCAGATAATTCCAAAGATTTTGACACTAAGATCCTAGTTGATCAGCCTCCGAAAGATGAAGCCACCAGCGATTTGCACGACGAAAGCGATAAAGGTAATTGCGAACTCGCATCTCCGACTGAATGGCACAGTTAACAATTTCGGCGCCCCTATCAAATTCAAATTGAGGAACAATGAAGTGGAGTTATACAAAACGTATGATGAAACAGTCTTCATTTGCTTCCGCCCGTGGCTTACCATGCAAGTAGTAGATTTTTCTCTTATAACTGATGAATGGGGAATGTCAGGTGGCTGGAAGCTGTCCCTTGAAGAGGTGTAATTTTTCTGTGATAAACGTATTATCGTATCATTAAATCTCGATAATTGTATCATTTTGATACAAAAAAACAATTTGAGTGATACGATAAACTAATTTGCAATGAAACGCATTCACGAAAATTTAACTTTTGTGCGTTAGTATTTACAGCAGTATATCTCAGACGCAGGAGGAGAAAATGAAAAAATACATATTAGCGTGTTCAGCCGTGATTTTGATATGCACAAGTTGTGAGCGTGAATCGTCAGATACCGATTCGACCATAAAAGAATCAAAAAAGTGGGAAGATGTAGAAAATATCGGAGTAGATAATTTAAATGAAGATGCTGCAGACGATAACTCTGTTCTTAAAACGTCAGATGAAAACGCAGATCTCGCTCGTCGACAAAAAGAAGCTCGTGAAGATGATGAACGAATATATAAAGATGATGGTTACTGGTCAGCTCGTGAAAATCAACAATCTAAGAAAACGTTTGATGAAGCTATGCCAGCGTCAAAAGCCATTAGGGGGAACATAGATAAGATTCAACAAGAGCAAAAATTGGGAGCGAAATAGCGAATTTTAGCTACAAAAAGCTCGTCTTTAATCGTAATGAATAAAAGTGGCGTTCGAGGTAGTTGATATTACTGCGCGACCTTTTGTTTTTTCTTCTTTTTCTTGTTTTCGGTATATGCGAGATACAATGTACTTGGGATAAGAATAAACGCTCCGATTATGACGTTGATTCCCGGAATTTCAAGAAAGAAAACAAACGCGAAAACCGCACTTAGCAAAAACTCAATGTATCTGTAAGGCGCGAGAGCTGACAGATCCGTGGCGTTGTAGGCTTTAAATATCAAATACTGCATCAAGTTACCATTCGCTCCGAGAATAAACAGCATAGTCCATTCGAATGGAGTCGGAGTTAACCAAACCATTATTGCCGGAATCAACGTAAACAAACTGGTTATCAATGCAAAATAAAGTAGCATTGTAACTCGATTTTCATCGGCGACCATTTTCTTGATAATCACATCTTGAACAGCGAATAAAAATGCTGCGGCAATTGGCGCAAGATACAAAAGTTTAAATGAAATAGAAGCATCACTGTTGTATAACGTAATAAAAGATAATCCGACAAATCCAATAATGGTGGCTGTCCATCTGTAAACAGTTACATTTTCTTTCAGAAATAATGCTGATAAAACCAAAATGAAAAGTGGGATTGTCCATAAAATTGCGACTACTTCCACTAATTTCACATGCACTACAGAGTATGTATATAAAAAGAAGCTAACGGCACCGAGAACTCCTCGCCAAATATTGGCGGTTAATTGCTTAGTTTTAAAAACGTTAAATCCCATTGAAGCTGCAAATGGCAGTAAGGTCACGAGCCCAAAGAAAAAACGAAAAAATGTTACTTCCATTGGATCGAGTCGCTGTCCCATAAATTTCGTAATTATGTCGTTTGCACAGCTGACACACATAACAAGTAACAAGAAAAATAAGCCTTGGTAATAGCCCTTCTGGGTCGAAAACATAAAACCTCTGTATTTGAAAAACAACGAATAATAACAAAAAGTTAAGGAAAAAGAAATGAAATTGATATTCGACTGGTGCGATTCCTTTGATGAAATAAAAACTTCATGGAGAGAAGATGAGCAATTGATTTCTATCAAAATTGCACAGAACGAATGCGGATTCGCTATTGCCAAAGCCGTGCTCTTCACGAAACATCCTGGTCTCTGCGCAGAAAAACGGTTTGCAAAAATCGGCATACAATTCGCAGATGATTCTGTAGCAGTATTATTTTCGGGAAGAGTAATATCTTTTCCAGCTGGATTTGGGAGTTCCAGTGTAGAGATAGAGCTAATCTCTGAACCCTCAAACTATCTTCAACAACTATGTGAATTCCGCGAAAAAGCCATGAGAGATTATGCTCTGCAAAATAAGCATACGGAAGAAAATTATCAATTTGATGATTTGTTTTTTTCTGATGAAGATTTACAAAATCCAACGGCATTTCTGGAAGGCAATAACAAAATTTTCTACTGGGATATGAAAAATGGACAGTTGTCACTGTCTGATATTCATCATGGAAAAAACATGTTAGAAATCAACGGAGGAGAGATTCTTCAGAATTCGCTGAAAGTGCGACTAGCGCGCGAACCTTATAAAGCAGTAACCATAACGATAAATGCTGGATGGCTTCAATATGAATCGGGGTTTGTGGATTTGATGTCAATGATAGCTCCGCGTTTTGCTCATGGAAAAATCAATTCTTTCACAGATATAAGATCAAGTTTAGAAAGATTATGCAGGTTTCAGGAACGTAGCGGATATTCATTATTATTCAAAAACATAAAAGAAGTAATTCCCGATGGGCTTGTCGGACAGTATCCGCAGGTGTCTCCTGAATTTTCAGTTGGGAATAAGAAGGTAAAATTTAAACGATTCTATTTTGCAGGACAGTTGGTGTGCGGTTGGCAATATAAGCAAAAACGAACAGAGCAGGTATGTGTTCGAGTTGTAAATGGCTCAGCTGAAAACGGTAGAGAAAAAAATTTGAACTTTAAGTTGAAGCAGCTGCAGTTGCCAAAGCAATTTCCGATATGGCATGCGTACACTTACTACGAAAATTGCGATAAGGTCATTTATTCCGGAAAAGTCTATAAATGCAATGAAAATCATGCTTCATCTCACCAATTTGAAAAAAACAAGTGGACGTTTCTCGAGGATGTTCCGGATGCGTTGCAAGATGATTCCTGCTGTTCGTTTTTCGCAACAATGAGAGGCAAAAATGCTATTAAGTACGCGATAAAGCGAGCGATAGCGTTGATAAATTACTCTCAGAGATACATTGAAATTGATTTTTGCGTTAATGCTGAGAAATATATTTTGGATGCGACAATAGCGAACAGCGTTAAAATATTGGATTCCCGTTTTCAGAATGGATATATAACTGGGAAAATAATAAAGACGGAATTTTCGGCTGACTCGTCACACAGACTGCTAAAAATCACTGTAGGATGCCAGCGGAAAGCAATTTCTCCGAATATTTTTAAACAGTTAAGTGAATTATCAATACCTGTTTCAGAAGATAAAGCTCCAATTTTGCCGTCAGATATTGTCAGAAATGTTGAAATTCAAAATTCCCCTGAGGAACAACTGATTATGCTGGCACATTCAGATGCAAATGACGCACGAGAATTGAAGGAAGTTTTGAAAAAACATCCGACCAAAATCAAATTGACATTGCATCCGCAAAATACTGTCAGAGAAATAGTCACGGAAATCAAACTGCCGAATTTCGAAATTAATGAGGAGAAAAAATGATTATCAGAGGAATAAGAAGTTTAACAAAAGGGTATATGCGTGATTTGCGAGAAATTTCAGATACAGAAGAAAATGTTTCAAATTGCGTTATGCTGGAGTCTGATGGAGAAAACGTAAGGGCGGAAATTGCCGATGATTGGCCTGATACCATAACATGGGATGCCTCGATATCAACAACAACAACAATTTCTTCGAGGGCGGCAGCAGAGTGTTTTGAGGATGGTAGAAGCTTAGGCAAAATAAGTCTGTATCAAAATCCGAAAATCGACACAAACTCTGCAATACAAAGTGTTCGTCTCTGTTGTGAAAGCCTATCTATAAAATTTGAAGGTACTGGAACATTCCGGATTGATAACGAAACTCACCGTTTTATCGGAAGAGAATTTTCTCATTTTAAAATGGAATCATCGATAGAAAACCTTTTTGAGAAAAAGTTTATGACAGAGACAGCAAATATTGTTAAAGAATGCGTAACATCAGAAACGAGAAAATCAGGACAATATCATTTTTATGCTTATGGCGTTTTTTTCAAGTATGGGGCGCATCCTAAGCAGATAGAACCTTGCGTTTGCAGAATTGTACGTGGCCGAGAGTTATCTTTACGTATCTCTCCTGTAAGTGAATTACTCGGCATAGGTATCAGCGACTTACCTCAGCCTCAAAAAATGTCGCTGTATGATGAACTTAAAAGCGGCTCATGTTCAATTAACATCAAAAACGCACTTACCTCAGAACAAGCACAATATGTCAGCAACATGGTGTCGCACATTAGCGGCACGAACCTTATTACAGTTAACTTTACGAAGGAACAAAAATGAAATTTTCAGAACGAGATGTAGATATTCTCGCACGAACTATTTATGGAGAAGCACGTGGAGAACTATTTAAGCACGGAATTGCTTCGCTTATCGCGATTGCAAATGTCGTATTCAACAGATTGAAAAAAAACTTTGCGCCGACGGTCGCAGAGGTATGCATAGCTCCATATCAATTTTCGTGCTGGAATGAACACGATATAAATTACAAAAAAATCAAAGAAGTCACGACCGAATGCAGTGTTTTCAGGACATGTCGAGAAGTGGCCGCTAATGTATTGGCAGAGAAATGGCCTGATTTAACTGATGGCTGTGACCATTATCATAACAAAGCAATAAAACCTGCGTGGACTATGTATTTAGAGCCGAAAAGAGTTTTCGGTTCTCATTATTTTTATAATTTAAGGGATTGAGAAAATGACGATAGAAAAAATAGTATTGGATTCAATGAAGTCTATTAAAAACGAGATTTTACCTGAAGTTACACAAAAAACAACATCGCAACCTCAAACATTAGCCGCGCAACATAAACCATCGGAAAACAATAATAAGATTGGTATTATTAATGCGTATAACAGGAATAAACGGCTGAATATTATGGTTATAGGAGCAGCTGTTGGATTAATTTTTTGTTTGTTGATTTTGACATCTTATAAAGGCGACCTTCCTGGAGAAGTCGTCGGAATAATATCCACGGTGTCGGGTATTTTTGGAGCATGTTTAA
>JAILGW010000034.1 GCA_024696365.1 Alphaproteobacteria bacterium
TCTTCATCGAATGCGAACCCTTTACCAAAATGCAATCGCCATCACGAACATTTTCCGCAACCACTGTTGCCAAAGCACGTGAATTTTCGCACCATGCTCCTTGCTTACACGGTTGAAGATTATCAAACAAATGCTTAGATAACTCTCCGCAAGCAAACACTAAATCTATTCCGAACTTATCAATTGTTGCTGATAAATTCTCATGATAATACACTCGATTTGCGCCCAATTCTAGCATGTCGCCAACTACTGCAATTTTGCGATTTCCAGCATATTCGGACAGAGACTTTATTGCTGCACGCATTGAGGTCGGACACGCATTATAAGAATCATCAATAATCGTAATATTTTGCTTATCCAAACGAATGACATTACCTCTGTCCATCGATTTGAAAGAAGAAACAGTCTCTGCAAGTTGTCGCAAGGATATTCCGGAAATAAAATGAGCAGCCAGCAACGACGGTAAACTGTTTTGCGCACATGCATCATTTCCGCACACCGAATATTGAATTTTCTCCCCTAGAATTTCTGCGACTATTTCAGGATTATTATCTTTGCAATTATCGCTTATTACAAAAGCATCTGTATTCGGTAATCCAAACGAACAAACTTTTTTAACGCCGTCTTTCAATGCTTTATCTTTCAAAAAATCTGCGTACGGAGAATCCGCCGGAATAATCGCCACTTCCTGCGGGACTTCAGTTTCAAAAATCTCCGACTTAGCTTTGGCGATATCCCAAACGCAATTGAAAAACTCCAAATGAGCTTCACAAACTTTCGTAATTACAGAAACGCGCGGCGGAATAATATCTACCAGTTTTTTGATGTTTCCAAACGCACTCATCCCCATTTCGAAAACACCGATTTTAGTATCGCGCGGCATCGTCGCAGCACAAATTGGCAATCCAATCTGACTGTTAAAATTACCTTTTGTAACGTACACATCTTTTCCCAACTGCGCCGATAAAATGTGATGTATCATATTTTTCGTAGTTGTCTTTCCGATACTTCCCGTTACACAGACATACTTTGCATCTGTCTTGCGAACATTGTATTTAGCTAATTTCACTAAACCATCATAAGAAGATTCTACTTTAATTGACTTATCGAAATTACCTTGCTCGACCAAAGCTAACGATGCACCGTTAGATAAAGCTTGTTCAACGAAATTATGTCCATCAACTTTTTCACCTTTTAACGCGACGAACAAATCACCATGTTTCGCTTCTTTTGAATTGGTGCAAATATCATCAATATCGCATGGCACACGTTGATTGAAAATTTCCGATAATTCTTCTTTTAAAAAAATCATAATGCAACCTTGTTTAGTATAACTTCCTTATCACTGAAATGGATTTTCTCACCGTTTATAAGCTGATAATCCTCATGACCTTTTCCGGCAATCAATAACGTATCACCCTCTTGCAAATTATCTATCGCAGATTTTATCGCGTTTTCCCTTCCCTCGATTTCCGTTGCATCTGAACAGCCAGCAAGAATCATTTTTCTTATTTCCGACGGAACTTCATTGCGTGGATTGTCGTCAGTTACGATAGTTTTATCCGCGAATTCAGAAGCGATTCTTCCCATTATTTCTCTTTTCTGCATATCGCGATTTCCACCGCAACCGAACAGCACGACCAATCTATTCTGCGTGTGATTTCTCAAAGATAAAATTGCATTTTTTAGCGCGTCAGGCGTATGTGCATAATCGATGTAAATATTCGCACCTTTGTACGAAGCAACGAGTTCCAATCTTCCGTTTATCGGCGACAAATTTTCTAACGCTTCTAAAATCGTCCCCTGCTCCACTCCCGTCAGATAACACGAAGTCGCCGCGCAGAGTGAATTATAAATTTGGAATGTCCCCTGCAGCGGTAATTTAAAATCAATTTTATGTCCGAAAAATAACGCTTCAATTTGCTGATATGTATCGCGTGCTTTCGCCGATAATATTTTTACATCATCGGAATTATACCCATAACTAACGCATTTTATTTTTCTGCGATTTGCGATTTCATAAATTGCAGATGCGTATTCACTGTCGGCATTTACGACAAAACGAGAATCAGCATCGGCTAAATCGGAGAATAATTTTGATTTCGCCAACCAATAATTTTCAATCGTTTTATGATAATCAAGATGGTCCTGCGTCAGATTTGTAAAAGCGCAAACATTGAACTTAACATCGTCCAAACGATGCTGTTCGATTCCATGACTAGACGCTTCCATCGCCACACTATCGACTCCATGCGAACACAAATCGTGCAGAATTTTATGCAGTTCAATTGAACCTGGAGAAGTTAAATTGCCTGATAATTTTTTGTGTTCGGATTTTGTTATTATTCCGAGGGTTCCTATACTAGCTGCGCTTCTTCCTGCAAAATTCCAAATCTGTCTGATAATATCAACGGTAGAACTTTTTCCGTTAGTGCCGGTAACAGCCACCACATTTGAAAATTCACTTTCAAAAAACTTCGATGCAATATGTGCCAACTCCATCCGAACATTCGGCACGTAAACTTTAACTACGTCATCTTTTAACTCGATATTTGAGGAACCATTGGAGCTTTCCTCAACCGTAAATTTGGCGCCTTTTGATATTGCATCGTTAATGTAAATTTTTCCGTCAGCTGCGTTTCCGCTTACCGCGACAAACATGTTGCCTGAATTTACCACACGCGAGTCATCACTGACACCATTGACTTGCAGTCTTGCAAATTCATCGCCTATCGAACAGCCTAATAA
Source organism: Alphaproteobacteria bacterium (assembly GCA_024696365.1). GTDB lineage: Bacteria > Pseudomonadota > Alphaproteobacteria > UBA3830 > UBA3830 > JAILGW01. Next base: position 2,749 of record JAILGW010000034.1, read on the forward strand.
TTCGCCAAGTGTTTTCATCGTATTTTTCTAAGCTCCTCTTTCCAGTCTGGCTCTGCCTTTTCAGATGGCATAATTCCAAGCATTGGACCTATCCTTTTAATTATAGCTGCAGCAGTTGGAGCAGCATTCCATCCCGCAGTCTTGTAACCGTGTGTTTTCGGTGTTGCCTTTGGCTCATTCAAAACTAAGTACACCGAATACTTCGGAGTTGGCATCGGAAAAGCCCCAACAAAACCGGCATAATTGGCGTCTTTTTGATATCTACCATTTTTCTGTTTTTCAGCAGTACCGGATTTACCTCCAACAAAATAACCTTTTACTTCCGCAAATTTATTCGCGCCTTCCGTAACGTTCAAACGCATCAAAATTTTCAACTGATCAGACGTTTTTTTTGAAACAATTCGCCTTCCTTCACCTGCTGTTTCGCGTTGCAATAATGTCGGTGCATTTAAAATTCCATCGTTTAAAATTCCTGATATCGTCGTAATCATGTGTAACGGACTCAAAGCAATACCGTGTCCGTATGAAATCGTAACCGCTGCTGCATCAGACCAAAAACGCGGATACAACGTATGTTGAGTTTCGGATAACTCGCAAGAAACCGTATCAAGCAAGCCAATGTCTTTATAAAACTTTTTTTGATGCTCTCGCCCCAATTCAAGTGCAATATGCGCAGAACCGATGTTGGAAGAATATTTCAAAATTTCCTCCACAGTTAAGAACATCCCTTTTCCTTTAAAATCGTGAACTGTAAAACGACCAACCTTCAAAGGAAACCTCGCATCGAATTTTGTGAAAGGCGTAATTCTTCCCGATTCCAACGCCATAGTCGTGTTAAATAACTTTGCAGTAGAGCCAGGTTCTATAGCAGAAGAAGTCGCCATATTAAAACGCTCAGGTGAACTTGGATCTGAGTTTTTATTCGGATCAAAATCAGGCAGCGAAATCATTGCTAATATGCTTCCTGTTGAAATTTCCATCACAATCGCCGCTCCGCCCAACGCGTGAAATTCTTCTATACTTTTTCTCAATTCATCGTGTACTGCATGCTGAATTTTCACATCAATGGATAGGCGTATCGGTTCAGAAGATTCTCTAAGTACATCATCGAAAACTTTTTCCAAGCCAGCAATACCAATATTGTCGATGTCAGTACCACCAATGATATGTGCTAGTAAATTTTTATCAGGATAAACTCGCCTTTCCGTTTTCAAAAAATGCATTCCGGGAACTCCCTGATTAAGCACCTCTTGCTCTTGCGTAGGAGACAGATTGCGTTTAATCCATAAAAACTTTTTAGCCGAAGATAATTTTTTGAACATGTCTTGTTCGTTTATCTCTGGAAAAACAGTCGCGATTTTCTGAGCTGCCTCTTTTATATTTATCATCTCGTGAGGACACGCATACAACGAAACTGTCGGCAAACTGGTCGCTATAATAATACCGTTTCTGTCGATAATATCTGCCCTTGATATTACTTGCGGAGCCACAGTATAATTTGCGCACACGCCATTCTTCGAATTGCATACCATTACTTGTGCTAGTCGAATTATTAAAATCGAAAATAAAATCACAAAAATACTGATAGCAAGTAGCACTCTTTGTTTGGCTATTTTCACAGAACGCGTCGTCAACGAATAAAGATTATTTCCTATACCTTTATACATTATTCTTCGCTTTCCTGTGCTTTCGACAAAAGTTCTCCAATAAGTTTAGACAATCTTTTCGTCTTTCTATACTTTGCTTTTTCTGAATGAAATAATGACGGATCAAATTCTTTTAGTTGAGCAGGCTGTATTTGCTGCATTTTTAAATGTTTTACTGCTAACCGTTGAATTCTTTCAGGAGAAGTAAGCGCTTTCCACTCAGCCTTCAAAATATGTTGATTCTTTTTTTCACTGATTATCTCTTTCTTCGCATAACGAATTCTATCCTCAATCGCCACCACGGAATATTTAAGATAAAATAGCCACGCTCCAACCGCGCAAATAAAGAATATAAAAAATATCGATGACTTCTTTGTTACCATTTTTTTATTCCAAAATAGTTTCTTACTTTATCATATAAAGTCCGCGAAGTTTAGCTGACCTGGATTTCGGATTAAACAAAATCTCTTCATCAGACGGAACTAATGGTTTTTTTGTAATCAACTGAAACTTTTCTTTGTCTTCACTTAAAGCCATTTCTTTAAAAAACAATTTTACGATTCTGTCTTCCAAAGAATGAAAGCTAACGACAATTATCTTCCCTTGCGGATTAAGAAGATTTATCAATTCGTGCAAAACCATGCGCAATTCTTCAAGTTCTTTGTTTACAAATATTCTCAACGCTTGAAAAGTTTTTGTTGCAGAATCCGTTTTCCCCGTTCGTGGGACACATGAATGAATCACATCTGCTAAATCTTTCGTTCCGTGAATTTTACTCAGATTCTTTTTTATATTTTTTGCTATACGCCTTGAAAACCGCTCTTCACCAAGTTCGTAAATAATATTCGCTAGTGATTGTTCTGAAGCATTTCGAATAACATCAAACGCACTTTCCTCACACAAGCCCATTTCCATACTAAGCGGACCGTCTTCTCTAAAAGAAAAGCCCCTTTCGGCATTAGATAATTGAAAATTTGATACGCCTAAATCCAGCACTGCTCCATCTATTTTTTCGACATTAAAGCGACTTAAAATCGTTCTCACATCGCTAAACTTAGAATGAGAAAAATCAAATCTATCTTTATAAATCTCTTTAAATTTATTTGCTGTTGGTATAACAACGCTATCCCTATCACTAGCGATTACTCGACAATTTGTGGCCTCTAAAATCGCTTTTGTGTATCCTCCTCCTCCGAAAGTTCCGTCAAAATATATTCGTTCATCTTGTGGCGCTAACATTTCCAAAACTTCTTTTAACATCACCGAAATATGTTCCTGCATTTACTTCACCGAATTACAAGAACCAAGAAATTATGAAAAATACCGGCAACAAAATCGCAAACGACCACGCCATATATTCAAGAAAAGACGGCGTCTTTATTCCATAATGAGATGATACCGATTTAACCATCAAATTCGGCGCATTACCGATGTAAGTTAACGCTCCCATAAACACTGTCGATATGGAAATCGCTTTCAAAATATACGATTTCACAGTCATCAAAGTTTCAGCATCTCCGGAAGTTAGGTGGAAGAAAATCAAAAATGTCGGGGCGTTATCCAAAATAGAGGACAGCAGTCCGCTAACCCAGAAACATCTTGCTGCGACGAAATTTCCTGCCGGTGCTATCCAATCAAAAACCGCTCTGAATTCTCCATCTACTCCTTGATGTAATATCGCGATAATCGGAGTAACCGTAATGAAAATTCCTGCGAATAATTCCGCTATCTCTCTAATCGGAAGAAACGTAAAATTATTTTTCTGTCTGATAGTAGGTGCTGTCACTTTTATGGATATCAACGATATTGTAATGAGTAATAAGTTCCGCAACATAGAAGCATAATTAAACGTTTCACCAAAAACAGTTATTCCTCCCTCAAAATTACAAAGAACGACGACGACTGATACTAAAGCTATCAACAACAAGTTCCATTTTCCGCGCATCACAAAACTTGGTGCATCATTATCTTCCTCAAAAAAAGCGTCCTTATCCAAGCGAAATAAAATCGAATCTATTACAAAAAACAGCAAACACAATCCAAACACTGTACTGAATAACACTGGATATAAATTTTGTATAAACCAGAAGAAATCTATTCCTTTCAAAAATCCAATGAATAACGGAGGGTCTCCCAACGGTGTCGCCGCACCTCCTATATTGGCAACCAAAAATATGAAAAATATCATCAAGTGAGTTTTATATTTTCTGTTTGCATTTGCTCTTAAAAACGGACGAATTAGTAACATCGCTGCTCCCGTCGTTCCTATCCAACCAGCGATAACACCTCCGAAAAACAAAAACAACGTATTGAATACAGGTCCGTATCCTCTTGGAAAATCAACGAATATTCCACCTGAAACGATATATAGAGTCGAGATTAAGATGATAAACGGAATATAATCAACAACTATCGGCTCGACAACCGTCTCCACAACAGCACGCAATCCGAAATTAATTCCAACAAGCAATAGGTAAGTAAACACCCAAAAAAACGGTACTTTCCCCGCGTGCTTATTCCAAAATGTCGGAGCTAATAAAGGCAAAAAAGACATTGATAGAATTATACCAAGAAAAGGTATCGCCCACAGAGGAGAAGTGAATTCCATTTTTACTCCCATAAAAACACGCAAATAATACCATTTATGAGCAAAATATAAAATAGAAATACCCGCCGTTTCCGACGGGTATTACTTTCAGTTTAGGGATGAAAAACAGAAACTCTTAAAAATTAAACTGTACTGCAAACACAATTCTTTGTAATGTACCAGCCAACCCGGTCTCAGCTTTACGCTTACCAACCACGTATTCTATACCGGCCTGCAAATTTTTATTTATATTTCCGATTAAGTTAGCATGAATCGACATCACGAATTTGTTAATCTTGTTAGCATTGTCAAAACTCACCACATTATTCCTTATATCGTTAACAAGAGAATCACAGTTCAAATTTCTCAACCATCCCCATGAAATCGTTGAACGCAAATTATATTCCTCTTGCCACTGATGCTTGTAACAGAAGCTAAAGTGATATGCATACTGATTATGTAACTTATAGCCATCATAGTATGTAGCCGCTTTCATAGAATCCATGAAATAACGGCCTCCGCCAGAACCATATCCTATGTGAATAACAGCCTCGTCATGATCGAACAACTTCCAAAGAACAGATGTTCCAAAGAATGCGCCTAAGGCACGTTCTCTCTCATGGTCACTCTCTCTCATTACGCTGTTTTCTCTAATGACACCAGCGAGCTTTATATTTCCCCATGGCCGTTCATAAGCCATTGCAACGACAAAATCAGGCAACCTGTTTTCGCCTTTAATATCGTCTACATATCCCTTATTATTATCGGTAATAGAACTACTAGAGCTTGCAAGAGTTCCTTTATGTGTAATAAATTCGCTCTCTGGATTTTCAACAGAGAAAAAGAATTTACAATCGTTATATGAATCTGTGCTATACCTTATTAGCGGCTGTCTCACCTGACTGTTTCCGACAGGACCATTTCTTTCAACCGTTTCTCCAAACGTCGATATATCAGAGTACGTAGACCAATCTTGTCCAACTAAGAAATGCCCGAATTGACCATAAGCTTTTCTCAGGCGCAAATTATATCCATTAGCAACCAGCGCATTACTAGCAGGATCTCCTAAGAAATCCATTTCTACACATGTCGTTAAATCTTTCTCATCAATTGGCGTTAAGGTTTTTAAGATAAAACGAGACTCTCTGGCATGCATATAAAAATCTCTGGATGGAATGTTATTAGTTCCGTCCAATCCTATAGACCTTGCGACCAAGAAATTGCGTCCGGCTCCAGGGGCGTCACCTGCTAAGCCAGTTGATCCTTTCACATCTTTTGAACACGTAAGTTTTACAAAGCCCTCAATAGCCATTTCAGTTGAAGTACCAGGAATTTTCCAATGCTTCTTATGTTCTTTAGTTTCAGTTTTTCCCTTAACTTCAGGAGTAGAAACACTTGCAACTTGCACCTGCTGTTCAACTGGTTGCACTGGCTTCGTCGAAACCGCATGCGTTTCTTCAAATTTTTTAATTTGTCGTTCCAACTTTAATATTTGTGCTTTTAAATTCGCCAATTCTTCAGCTGATGAGTTATCTGCCACCGAATAAGCATTTGTAACCATAATGAAAGATACAAGACCTACAATAACTTTCTTCATTTTTCCTCCCTTCACGCGTTCAGGGTAAGCGCGAAAGAGTAAACAAAACGTTAAAGGCTTCAAGTTTTATTAGAAAAATATAATTCACAGATAGAATTATTCACATGATACATTTGTGCAGCCCCTGAAAAACCAGCAAAAAGCTCCGCATCTGTTCCTGTTAAAAAAGTTTGAGCATCTATTGAAATAAGTTCATCTATTAAATCTTGCCGACGTGTTTTATCAAGATGAACCATTAAATCATCCAACAATAAAATTGGTACTCCTGTACGCATATCCTTGTAAATTCGCAACGCAGCTAATACCAACGATATTAGAAAAGCTTTCTGTTCTCCCGTTGAACAATTCGCTGCTTCAAAACCGGATTTTTCATGATAAACCTCCCAGAAAGTTTTTTGCGCACCTATCGATGTCGTTTGTTTTTCAGCATCTTCATATCGACTTTTTTTCAGAGCCAAAGCGATTTCTAACAAAGCATTTTCTTCGCTATTGTTTTCATATATTTGCTCAATCGTTCCGGAAATTTTTATTTTCGGCCGAAGAAACTTTGATGGATAATTATCAAATGTATCTTCTAACAAGCTAATAAAATTCAGCCGATTTTTAGTAAGTTCGATATTTTCTTCCGCGATTTTCTTTTCGACAGCATCGAGCCAATTTTCGTCTTTTCTGTTAAAAATAATATGTAACCGTTCTTTCTGCAGTAAATTCAACTTTTTCAAAGAATGCTTGTGACGTTTTTCATATCCACTGACCAAATGATCAAAAAAACTCCGGCGCTCAGACATAGCATCTATAAAAATATTATCCATTGCCGGAATTACCCAGAGCAACCAAATTTCATCTTCAAATTTGCTCAAAGAATTGACTACTGAATTATCAATCTTTGCAATACGACGACCAAGTGGTGCATGAGTTGACAAAAAAGAACGATATTCGCCCTTCTTAACTACCAATTCCAAATTCCACGAGCCACTTTGAGTATTTATTGTATTTAGATCAGAAATCGGAGCTTTGCGCAGTCCTCTGTCAGATGCGAACAAAGAAATTGCCTCTAAAATATTCGTTTTCCCTGCCCCATTTTGTCCGAAAAATACAACGAACTTAGAAGAAAAACTCAAAGCGAGCTTCCTATACGATCGGAAATTCCGGCAATTCAGACTGAGTATATCTGCGCCCAATGTCCTAAATTCTCATCGGCATAACGACAAACAGAGACTCAGGCTCAGACTCATCTACGATAAGAATCGGCGTTAAAGACTCTTTCACGTATATCTTCAACGTCTCTCCTTGCAACGCTTGCGCAACATCAAGCAGATAATTTGCATTGAATCCTGCGTTCCACCCCTGTCCGGAACAAACAACTTCTACTTCGTCTCGACCTGTTCCGATTTTGCTATTAGCCACGTAACATGCGAGATTGTTTTTACTTAACTCGAGTTTTATCGACCGAACTTTATCATCTGAAATAACCGCTATACGATCGATTATTTCCATAAAATCGCTTCTTTTTACCGTGAAATACTCATTCGTCATTTCAGGAATAACGCGCTTATAGTCAGGGAAAGTTCCATCAACTAACTTCGAAATGAAAATTATATTTCCTAACTCAAATTGAATTTGATTTGCACTAAAAGTAACCGCGATTTCTCCCTGGAATACATCGAGCAACTTTTTAACTTCCAAAACTGTTTTTTTCGAAATAATGACACCCTGAATACTTTCTTTTGTATTTATCACCATTTCAGAAACAGAAAGTCTGTGCCCATCCGTAGAAGCGGCTTTTAACTTATCATCCTCTTTATGTAAATAAATACCGTTTAAATTATGACGGTTTTCTTCAGGCGACATTGAAAACTTCGTTCGACTTATCAGCTTATTTAAATCCGTCACCTGCATATTGAAGGTGCAAGAGTTCTTTACCAAAGAAATCTCTGGGAAATCTGCTGCATCTAATGTTGATAATTCGAATTTAGATTTTCCTGCCGTTACGATAAGTTTACTGCCTTTATCAGCAAGGGAAAACTCCAAAACTGCACTGTCAGAAGATTTTCTTACTATGTCTCCTAATATGCCTGCAGGCACGGCAACCACGCCGAATGTATCTACTTCCGCAGGTACTTCCTCAATAATCGAATGGCTTAAATCTGTCGCCTTCATATTTAATCCGGAAGCATTGAAATCCAATAGGACATGAGACAATATCGGCACTACTGACTTTCTGTCTGCAATACTCACAGCTCTCATTATTGCAGGTAAAATATCCTTTTTTGCTACTTTTGCTCTCATATCTAACCTCCGCCAATCACTTTAAATAATATACCTATTTACCGAAAAAACGATGTCCCTATATTGCGCGTAATCGATATTCTAAAGGCGACACGACTCGGCTTTGCATCAAATTTCCAATCAGTATTGTTCACACGCATGTGTTTATTATCATCTTTTGACGTAATCGAATATCTGACATCTCCGCGCACATTCCAATTATGGTTAATCTTATACTCAACTCCAGCGCCAAATGTCGGATAGAAAGAGCCGAAAGAAACCTCATTTCTTCTTCCCCTACGAGCATTATTAACCTTAAAGGACGCCTTTCCTATCACTCGAGCAAATCCTACCGTCACATAAACCAAACTACCACTTTCAGGAAACTGGTATCCAAAGCGGACGTCCATATTTAATCCAATGGTAGAAGGGAAAACGATACTGAAATCATCTTTATTTGCATCACTTCCCTTTAATCTTTTAAAAAGCTCCAGCTCAATACCGGCATAGTACCTTTTATAAAACGCAGAACCAAACCCACCAATAAGCGATATGTCATATTGATTGCTGTTTCTTTTGCAAGTAACATTTTCCGTACTATTCTTCACCGCATTAATCTTGTGAGAAATATGCGACAATCCCAAGCCCAAACCGTAGTAAGCACCGCTTACATATTTGCACGGTTCACCTAACTCAACTAACTCATTTCCGGCATCGTCACTTACTTCTGTCTCTGCTTTTACTTCTGAAAACACAACTGCAAGCATCGACAACGCAACCAAAACTTTTTGCATAAAACATTCCTCACATAATCCGTGCCAGTATAAATTAAAAGAGTATTGATAGCAAATGCATAAGTTTACATTCATTCAACCAAGAGCATCACGCAACACCCAGCGCTATAAACTCCTACATATTCAATTTATCCTGAAATCTGACTGGCGGGAGCGAAGGGACTTGAACCCTCGACCTTCGGCGTGACAAGCCGACGCTCTAACCAACTGAGCTACGCCCCCAACCTCATTGGTGAGACTAATTGAAACGCCATCTGATGTCAACACCTTAAGCAGATTAAAAAATGCAAAAAGCAAATTCTGCTAAACGACATTTTCTGTACGAAACGCAAATTCGTAAATTTAAGCCGCTAAATTTAGTAAGAAAACCACCCTACTCCACGCCAATAAGTGCTTTTGAAAAGTCTTCTGCACGAAATGGTTTGAGGTCATCTATCCCCTCGCCTATTCCTATCGCAAAAACCGGAATGTCGTACTCACGCGTCAATGACACCAGCGCCCCACCTTTGGCTGTTCCATCCAACTTTGTGATGATAACACCATCAATGCCGATTCTTTTCAGGAAAACGTCAACTTGACTATGTGCCGCCTGCCCTGTCAGCCCATCCAGCACAAGAATTGTCTTATGCGGCGCTGATTCGTCATGTTTTTTGATAACGCGTTTGATTTTCTCCAATTCTGCCAGCAAATCATCTCGATTTTGCATGCGCCCCGCGGTATCTATCAGAACAATACCGTTTTTATTCGCCCGAGCCTGCTCAATTGCGGAATAAACCAACCCCGCAGCATCAGCCCCATTTGGAGCCACGCAAATATCCACACCAACTTTATCTGCCCAAAATTTCAGCTGTTCTACCGCCGCTGCACGAAAAGTATCAGCTGCGACAAGCAACGGATTGTACTGCTTAAACAGATTAGCCATTTTTGCAACACAGGTCGTTTTTCCGTTTCCGTTCACACCGATAACCAGCACAATTTCAGGATTATGAGTTGGCTCCTGCTCGAAAAAATCACTTTCATACGGCTTCAATAGAGACGCAATTTCATCTGCCAAGAACTGCTTAATGTCAATATCTGTTGCATCTCTCGAAAATTTACGGTCCATGATTTTCGAGGTCAATTCCTCTGCCGTTTTAACGCCGGTATCGGCCATGATTAAAGCGTCTTCTATATCCTGACTGAAATTCTCATCGACTCTCTTGCCAGCAACCGCCACCGATATTTTTTCAGATGTCTTATGCAAAGCGTCTTTAATCTTAGAAAAAATTCCCATATCTGCTCTCAGCGTTCTATCACTTTTCCGAGTATTGCATTCTCATCATAGGAATCGCAATAAAAATCATAAATTTTTCCGACTGTAAGTTTCGTACTCGATATTACCGGCAGGAAGGTGTCCGTTTTTCCGTCGTACTCTTCTTCTGCAATAATACGAACCTGCTTTCCGACATATTCTGCGAATTTACTCTTCAGAATATTTTTCGATAAATCGTGTATCTCATGTACTCTAGCCTGAACTGTTTTCTTGTTTACTGACGGCATGCGTGCAGCTGGAGTATTCGGTCGTTTGGAAAAAGGAAACGCGTGCAACAGCGTTATATTTCCCTCTTCAAGAAGTTTCATTGTATTCTCAAACATCTCGTCTGTTTCTGTCGGAAATCCAACAATAATATCTGCACCAAAAATAACGTTCGGACGTTTCTCCAGTATTTTATGATTCGTTTCAATAACTTGCTCTCGCGTATGACTTCTCATCATGCGCTTCAAAATCATATTATCTCCGGATTGAATACTTTCATGAATATGAGGAAGCACATGCTCTTCCGAAGTAATTACATCGATAAGCTCGTCATTAATATCTGCAGGATCGAGAGACGACAATCCAAGGCGGGTCAATTCAGGCACTTCTTGTAAAATATATCTGATTAAAGTCGATAAATCTTCGCATGTACTCTTATCCCGACCATAAGACGATACATTCACGCCGGTCAGAAAAATTTCCTTATAACCTTTGTGCAACAACTCGCGGGCCCTGCTGACAATATCGTCCTTATCAAAACTGACGTTTGGACCTCTCGTTAAACGAACAACACAATACGTGCAACGCTTATCGCATCCGTTTTGCACCTGCAGAAAACCGCGCACCTTGGTAGGAGTTGCTACTTCGCCGTTGGACTTTCCAGTTGCGTATTTCTCATATTCCTGCTTAGACAGCTTGAACTTATTTGACACAACGCCGACAACCCCATCCATTTGCAGGTACTCTTGCGGATGCAATTCCGATGCACACCCCGTGAGAATAATTTTTATCTCGTTGTTTTCTTTGTACAATTTACGAATAGTCTGACGCAATTTGCGCTCTGCCTCGGCGGTAACCGCGCAAGTATTTATCAACGTATAATCATCAACACCCAGTTGTGCAGCGAACTCCTGAATTATTCCAGATTCGCAAGCATTTAATCGGCATCCGAAAGTAATAATTTCCATGTTTCATCTCTCGTTGAAAATATACACCGCCACACGTTTTTTTCAACACATATTAACCGTTTATTAAGGTATCGCGGGTATAATGTTTTGCATATTTGGGAGAATGACATGAAACTTCTATGCGCGGTGTTGTGCTGTTTAATGACTGAATATCTTTCCGCGGATTTAATGGACACATTGGTTTCAGAAACCCTTCATGTCAGGGGCTTACTCCAAAATCCGACAACAGAGAATGTTTCGCTGGCCGCTTTAAAAGGAAAGGACGTACTAAAGAGAATCCCAAACGGACAAACGCGAAGTCATAGCAAAAATACTCAGCAAAGGCACCAAGTAATCAGAAAACAAAACGTACGATCTCCAAAATCCATTCTTCCCAACAACAAAGATTTTCTTTCTCGAAAGGCTTTATTTGCTGAAAATAGCATCAAGAGCATATATTTAAGCCCAGATGCTAAAACATTTGCATACATTGCTAAAGACCCCGCAACAAAACTTGATACAATTCACATCCTGCCGATACAAAACAAAGGAGCATTCGGAACTGTAATAAATGATGGAGTATCAGTATTGGAAATGGCGTTTGTCGGAAATGATACTGTCGTTTATACCTACGCTGACGATAGCCAAAACATCATATTGAATTCCGTAAACTTATCAAACGGACGAAGACGCGATATTACCCCCATTCGCAACGCACACAGAATGCATGTATTCAGTGGGCAAAACGGAATCATCACGATATGTAACAACGGCAAACAATATTTTACGCATAAAATCGATGTTACTACAGGAAAGTCTCAATTACTAAAGCAAGCTCAAACTCCAATGATTGCTTTATTTGATAGAGAGCTTGTTCCGACTGTGGTTTACAAAAACGCACAAGGAACAAGAGCTGACGTATACGTCAACGCTGTAATAATCAACGGAAATACCGGAGAAAAATACGTCGATTCCATTGATATGTCAAAGGAAAAATACGTTTCCGCTACGGCCAGTTCTTGTCATAAACTTAAAGAAATTGAAAACAAAATTTATCTATACTCTCGCTCATTAAGCAACGGACAATGGGAAAAACGGCTTATTCCGCACGCAGAAAGTATTCGCAATTGCACTGTTCATCTGGATAGAAAAGGTCGCATAACATTTATCAGCGTAAAAAGGGGCAGAACTCACCACGTGATTTACAATCCATCAGTAAAACAACAAATAGAAATTCTATCTGATAAATTCAGCAATTCAGATTGGAGCAAAATTGGAGAATCTGATGACGGCAAAATCTGGATGATTTGCGTTCAAAATCCGAAAAAACCAACTGAATACTATTTATTCAGTACAACTACTGGGCACATTAAATCTCTCATATCCTCGAATCCTGCTGCAAACAAGCTCAAATTACGCAACACCAGCTGCGAAGAAATACAGGTCTCTAACAATCGCTCACTCATCGGATATCTAACTATCGGTAAGAACAGCACAAAACAGTCTCCATTGGTAATATGCGTCAATTCTGATGCAGAACATCAGTACTCATATGAATATAATCCGCTTGCGCAATTGCTTGCCGACAGAGGTCTATCTGTTTTGTGCGTCGATTGTCACGCAAACACAATATATGATGATATAAAAGCTGTTATAAAATGGTGCATAAAAAATCGATTTACAACTACCGGAAACATTTATTTGAGTGCGAAAAAATCAGCATGTGAGCCAGCTGCTAAACTGTTCTTAGATCAACCAGATCTATTTGCCGGTTGTGCACTGCTATCGTCTGACATTTGGGATAAGTTGTCAGCCTTCTCGCACATGATAAATAAGCCCATGCTGCTAATCGACGACATGGAAGAAGGCGATTTTAAACACTTGAACGTAGATGATTCTATTCCGGTTACATATATCGGCTATACTGTCAGGTTACGAAACAGTCTCAGCGCTGCGTTACTGGAAAAGTTTTTCGCAACAACCGCGAATTTACCTTATATTGATATTTCAGCTAAAAATGCCGATAGCCTAATGGTATTAATCGATGGATGCGATTTGATACAGCAAAAACAACGCTCCTCAGACAATCATTCTTCAGCAGTATACGACATACTATAATGATGTTTAGAACTGAAATTTCAGCATCATTGCACGTGATTTCCTGATTTAAACTGTTGCAAATATACCACATTTAATCAAAAGTCAAATTGTTTTGTTGAAATTTTTACGCAAAAATCTTAAAACTTTTAAGTCGATTGATGTCAGTCGGCCCGTGAAAACGGTGTTTTAATTTAGGAGAAAATGATATGAAAAAAATAGTATTAGCGTCGGCCTTATTGGTTGCACCTTTTGCTTTTGCAGAAGAGACTGCAGTCGATACAGCGACAGATAATAACGTGGCTATCGAGCAACAACATGCAGCTTACGAAGGCTTCTACCTCGGTTTAGGTGTTGAGGCAGCAGAACTCGGTCACAAAGTAGAGTATACATGGCCTACTGGCGAAACAGATGTAGATGCGAATCACTCGCAAACACGCTTGGGTGGCGCTTTAGTTTTTGGTTTTGGAAAGAAAATACCGGGAAAAAATTTCTACGCCGGTATTGAAGCAGGTATTAATTTTGGCCCAACGACTACCGAGCTTAGTGCCGATAATTATGCGCAAGGCGTTGATAATTCCGGCAATGCATTCGTATATCTTTATGATTTAGAAGTAAAGCATAACAGTTTTGTTCCTCAGTTAGCTTTAAGATTTGGTTATGTTGATTGCGAAACCAAGATGATGACCTATATCAAATTAGGAGCAGCATATTCCCGCGTAAAAGGAATTTATAATGATTGGACACAGAGTGCTACCGGCGCAATGACGTCAAGAGCGTCATCCGAATTTAAGTGTAATGGAGTAACTCCTATTGTGGCGTTAGGTGTGGAAAAAGCATTTGCGAAGAAAATGACCGGTCGTTTAGAGGCAGAGTATCGTTTTGGTCATAGTAAATCCACAAGCGGAGAATCCACGTATGTATCTGGTGGAGCACCACAACCTGCTGCTGCTGATTCATCAAAGCTGATTCAGAAGGGTACGATTACATTGCGCGCAATGTTCTGCTACAATATCAAGATATAGTTTGAGTAGTTTTAGTTTTTGTACAAGTCCCTGTGGAAACACGGGGACTTTTTGTTTGCGGATGAATATATAAGCCCTGAATAAGTTCAGCTTGCAACTGATTTTGTAGCCTCTACTTTAATTTTTCAATTTCGGCAACGGAAAGCCCCGTAGCTTCTGAAACTTGCTCTGCTTTTAAGCCCATTTCCAACAATTTTTTCGCAGTTTCGATAGCCTTTTGTTGTGCGCCTTCTGCTTTGCCCTTTTCGATGCCGATTTTTTTGCCTTCCTCTATTCCTCTTTCGGTCGCGGAGGAAATAGCGTGGTTGAAGTTGCGCACGGACTCTTCGCGTTCTTGTATCAGTCGCCTTTTAACGGGATCAGCTTTGGCTGCCTCGAAGATTTCTCTTGCCTCTTTTAACTCTGGTACGAATTTGTACAGCTCCTTGCACTCCTCCGAATACGGATTCTTGAAAAACTCTATCCAGAACGTCAGAGGACTTTCTTTCGTAAACTGCTTTAGCTTATTCAGCTCCACAAACTGAATTTCCAGCAAGTCCGTGATAATTTCATGGCTTTCATCGTCTGTAAGATGACACTTGCGCCAATATCTGGCGTCTTTATGAAAAAGTTTGAAATTCAATATGTTAATCGAAATCGTGCGACGTAATTTGCCGTAATTGTCGCTGACTTGCAGCTCTCCTGCAAACAATCTAGACCAGTAGAACAAAGTGCGCCCGACCATATGCTCGTCCGCGCCGACCTGCATTTCAATATCTATCAGCTCGCCGCTGTTCGTTTCAGCTTGAATATCGAGACGCGAACCTTTTTGCGAAACATGGTCCGCAGTAAGTTCGCTGTTCAGAATTTTTACCTTCGTGATAGGCGACTTTACCTCGATTGCAGAGTTCAAAAAATGAAGCAACACGCGCTCGTGCTTAGGGTCCGCGAAAATCATCTTGAACACGACGTCATTTTGAGGCGTTACCTGATCTAAATCTATTGACATGTCTGCTCCATAATCAACTCGTTCAAGTATATCACAATAATTTAAACTGACAAAAATTATCGTTTTACAAATTAAAACAAAAAACCGAACGATTTAGAAAGAAAAGAGTCGAGCAACTGTCTAGTGCCAATAAAATTTACGCAACAAGCTTAATTCCGTTGGCCTGCAATGTCGGCAAAAGCTGTTCGCAGTCGCAATTTCCGACGGTTACTACAGACGCGTTAGAAGCCAAGATTCTATCCGTGAGTTTCTGCACATCTTCTATTGTAACAGCTTCAATTTTATCCAGAATCTCCTGATGGGAAAGAACTCTCTTAAATAGCATAGTCTGACTGACAATTTGCTCGCATATCGATGAATTGCTTTCGCCTGACATCAGCAAACTGGATTTGAATTGCGCTTTCGTACGATTAAACTCTTTTTCCGAAATATAACCTCGCATTTTGGTCAGCTCATCGGATACGACGTTCGACAGTTCCGTCAGTTTATCCGCCGACGTTGCCGCATATACTCCGAACAAGCCATTATGTTTGTAAGAGGACGAGAAAGAGTAAATGGAATAGACAAGCCCGCGTTTCTCTCTAACCTCCTGAAATAATCGTGAAGACATGCCTCCGCCTAAAATCGCAGAAAATATCGCCATTGTATAATAGTCTGCGTCTGCGCTAGGTAATCCATTGAAACCAAGAATCAAATGCGCTTGCTCCAGCGGTCGTTTATCGGAATATACTCCGCCTGTGTATTGGTACGTTGTATCATGCGTCGGAGTTTTCGTCTTACTGAATTGCTTAAAATACTTATCAGCTGACGCAATAATTTCCTCGTGATCGATATTCCCTACTGCCGCAAACACGATATTATCAGCGTTATAATATTTTGCTCTGTACTGTCTTAAATCATCTGCCGTTATTTTCGAAACGACACTGACGGGGCCTAAAATTGGTCTTCCCATCGACTGATTTTTGAATGCGACATTCTGAAAATAATCGAAAATAATATCGTCAGGTGTATCAAAAGTTTGCGAGATTTCTTGCAAAATGACTCCACGCTCTCTTTCTAGTTCTGCCTGAGCAAAAGTTGGATTGAGCAAAATATCAGATAAAATATCTATCGCAACTTGAGTGTCTTCTTTCAAAAGTTTTGCATGAAAAGCTGTAACTTCCTTGGATGTGTACGCGTTAGTATACCCTCCAACGGCCTCAATTTCCTCTGCGATTTGCTTGGCAGTTCTGGTCGTTGTGCCCTTAAACGCCATATGTTCCAAAAAATGCGAAATGCCACAATTACTCTCTTCTTCACAAACACCACCGGCCTCTACCCAGTAGCCTAGAACAACACTGTCAAAGTTTTCCAACTTTTTTGTGACTACTCGTACACCGTTATCCAACGTTGTTAAGCGTGCCTGTCCCTTCATGTGATGTATCCTTCGATAATTGCTGTAATTTATTATAAATTCCACCGGTTGGAATATTATCGCGAATGGAATTGTGTCGCTGACGAACTTTTCCAAGCAGTTTCCGACTGATTATTTTGGAAAATCCGCGTCTCAACAATGCATCAACTTGTTTATCCCTTAGCTGTCTAGTTTTTCCACCAAGTACTATCGCAATCAATCTCGTTTGCCCATTGGTAGCAGAAGCCGCAAGATTATATCCCGATGCTGTTACAAATCCCGTTTTGATTCCGTCTACCAAATAACTACCGCGCTTTCCTAACAGCATATTGTGATTTCTCATCACTTTGTTGTTATAGCTAAATTGCTTAGTTGCGAACAAATGATAATATGCCGGATACTCATTGATAAGTGCTCTTGATAATTTAGCCATATCGCGCACCGTAGTCAGTTGTCTCGGATTTTTCCACCCTGATGGGTTAACAAACGTTGTGGAAGTCATGTGCAAGCGTCTTGCTTCCTGATTCATCATGCGCACAAAACGCTGCTCAGTTTTACCGATATATTCAGCAAGGGCAACCGCAATATCGTTTGCCGATTTTGTGATAAGAGCCAAAATAGCGTTCCGTACGGTTATTTTCTGACCAACCTTTAATCCAAGAATGCAAGGTTTTTGCGATGCCGCGTTTGCTGAAATTGTAATAACAGAATCTGCACGAATTTTCTTTTGCTTCAAAGCCTTAAACGTCAGCATCAACGTCATCATTTTCGTCAGAGACGCCGGCTGAGTTTTCTTATCCGCATTATAAGAATAAATGATTTCCCCGGTGTTTGCATTAACTATCATGGCAGCGTTCACAGGAGAACACGCTGCCGTATTAATCACTGCACTCCAAACAAAGAGAAGCAGCACAAACAAATATCTCAAAGAAGCCTCTAGTGTTAAACACCGATTGAGCTGTTTCAATGAAAACAACGAATTAATTCGTCTTCAATCCGAATGCCTGATAACGGCTCTTGAACTTCGCTACTTGACCGCCGGTATCAACCAACTGACGAACGCCTGTCCACGCAGGATGAGACTTTGAATCGATATCCAACTTTATGGTATCGCCCTCTTTGCCCCACGTCGACATCGTCTTAAATGAAGACCCATCTGTCATAACGACATTTATTTCATGATAATCAGGATGAATATTTTTTCTCATCGCTCTAATTCCTTCTAACATGTTCGAACAATCTTGGGGAATAATATATAAAATCAAATGAAATCTCAAGAGCGGAGATAGAAGCGCATAAAAAATATAGTTAATCCATGCTTGAACGCAATCTGCGTATTACCTCGTTCGTACATTCAAATATTTTCTCAAATGTTTTATAGATTTTTTCTCTTAAACCACGATCTTCGGTTTGGCCCAACGCTTGGTCAGTTGTTTCAGCTAATCCGTTCTGAAGGTCTTCAAGATTTTCAATTACTTGTTTAGC
>JAILGW010000039.1 GCA_024696365.1 Alphaproteobacteria bacterium
TCTATGACCTGTCGGGACGGGTGATGGCAACCATGGTCGGCAACGGCACCGCCCGGCACACCGTCAACGTCTCCAGCCTGCACAGCGGCATCTACATTCTGAAAGCCCTGACGGACAGCGGCGTGGAAACAGGACGGTTTGTGAAGAATTGAAAGGTGAGAATTGAAAACTGAAAGGTTGGATTATTCGTGAGAAATATATTAAATTTGCAGGCAATAAAATGTTAACCCCCAAATTAACAAACCAACAAAATCAAAATATCATGAAGACAATCCGTATTTTCACTTCACGAAGATGTGTCTTTTCACATCATTATGTCAAACCTTTATTACTGTCATTCTTGTTCTGTGTAATGACAATGATGGGACATGCGGACATCCTTTTTTGTGGTCAATGGCTGACCGTATCAGATACCATTGAATTTGAATACCTCACTGGCTTAGCGTATTATTCGGCGGAAGACAGTACGCTTACTTTGGAAAATGCGCATATTGATATTCCTTGGCCCAATGATTACCATGTGGATCGGGTGTTATACTTCTCGCAGGGGGGACACTATAAGATAAAACTGATAGGTGATAATAGTATGACTGCCGTCTTTCCAGTGTGGCTATGGGGTAGTAATTGTGAAATATCAGGTCCTGGCAGACTGACAATCACATCATTGAATCATGCAGCCTGTTGTGGTTTTTTCTTTGAATCGGATGCCTCATCCCTTTTCATCCAAGATAATGCGGAAGTTACGGTTTATGCCAATAACCAGTGGGAATGTGGCGCTGGGTTCAGAGGAGAGTATTACGATTGGGGCGATAGCACCATAGCTACCCCCCCTTACCCTATTGTGGATTTTGTTCACAGAAATGATGCCAAGGGCAATGTGACTGTCCGTTCAGCCACATTGCGCATCAATGCAGATATGGGTGTATATGAATTGAGTCATTTCGAGCTTGAAAACTGTCACTTCTCCAATCCTGTAGATGCTTATTTTGATGAAGAGTGCCATACTGTGGTTAGTTCAGGTCAAATAGTACAAGGGTATTTGGAAGTGATGCCTGGCGAGGTGAATACTCCCGATAATTGCCAGATCCATCAACGCGTTTGTAGTAGAGAAGGTGCTATTTTTATGGAAAATCTGGCCATAGGACAGGTAATAGAAATATACAACACTTTGGGGCAGCAACTTATACGTTTCGAAGCACATTCTTCAACCATGCAAGTCCCAATGAAATCAGGAATATACATTGTACAACTCCAAAATCATAGTCAAAAAGTTGTAGTTTTATAAAACCATAGTATCATGAAAAGACTGATTGTTTTTATAACAAGCTTAGCGTTATTTTCCGTCCTGGCGAAGGCACAAGATGAGTCCTATTACTATTATGGGAAGGAAAAAACATTGAGGGAAAATCCATCAGTATTACACTTGCAATTTAGAGACACTCTTTCTGATGAACAATATGGAGAAATTGGTAATTTCCTACGTATTAACACTTCAGTCGTGGGTGTATTTGGAGACAAACATTATGTTGTTCAGACTAATGGGCGCACGTCTTACCAGTTACAAACATTACTGAACACGCAAAAAAACAACATTGTTTATTGCTCGAAAGAGTACTTCACTTCGGATTCAAACCGTGTGTGGGCAAGTCGGGAAGTGCTTCTGAAATGCAAAAACGATTCGGTCAAAATTGAAGAAATCATGAGAGAAGCCAGAATTCCTCATGCTGACATACGAAGAAATACTTTTAGACCGAATGACTATATTGTTACGCTTTCACAAGATTCTGCCATCTTTTTTGCAAAAAAGCTCTTTGAAACAGGAAATTTCATTTATGCAGAACCTAATTTTTGCTTTTATTCCCGGACAGATGGATATTCACAGAACACATATTTTGATTCGCAATGGGCAATAAACAATGACAGTGTGAGTGTGAATGTTTTAGATGCTTGGTCCATCACAACTGGCAGTAACAAAATAAAAACAGCCGTTATTGATGCGGGGGTTGACCTGTCACATGAAGATCTTGATGCAAATTTAGTTGAAGGGTATAATGCTTGTAGTTATCACCAATTCCCTTGGAATATCGGAAATGGGAGCTATGAATGGGTGGCCGAAAACCATGGGACAATG
>JAILGW010000062.1 GCA_024696365.1 Alphaproteobacteria bacterium
TCACTTGTCATACCAAAAGATAAGATTCGCGAGGTTATCGGCACAGGCGGAAAAGTTATTCGTGAAATCATTGATAAAACAGGAGCAAAAATCGATATCGATGATGACGGAAATGTAACGGTTGCCGCTCAGAATACTGATTCTTTGAATAGTGCATTGAATATGATTAAGGAAATTGCGCTCGATCCGGTAGATGGAGAAATTTACGTCGGTAAAGTCGTAAAAATCATGGACTTTGGTGCGTTCGTAAACTTCTACGGTTCCAGAGATGGATTGGTCCACGTCAGCGAAATGGCAGACAAGCGTGTCGAAAAAGTAACCGATGTCGTAAATGAAGGTGATGAGGTTAGAGTACGCTTCCTCGGATACGATAATAAAGGTCGCGCAAAATTGACAATGAAAATCAAAGAATAATTCTTTCAAAGATTTTTGTAATAGAAGCCGATTATCTGAAAAATGATGGTCGGCTTTTTTGATTCATTATAAAAATTTTGAGTTTTCATATTGTTTTTCACTTGAAGTGTTATATATATTTACTGTGTTAGTATCTGTAGTCTTCTGTAGTAATCAGTAAAAATGAAAAAAACATTAATAGCAGTTCTATATTAGATAGACATGGAGACAAATATGAAAAGAATAATTCGCACATCTATAGCGACCGTCGTATTTACGCTGAACATGAACTCAACAGAAGGAATGGGCTATGTAGTAGATCCATCTATTGTGACCGAAGACTGCTTTATGCGACTACAATCTATTGCTGCACAATTTTCTTCTGATGCCAATGTCCATGCGCGTTGGCAGAAAATGGAGACAGCTATTAACGAAAAATACGACGTATCAGGGACTATAGATGCTCTCAATCGATTCGTAACTTCCGTATTAGAGTATGTGTTGAAAACTTCTTCTTGTGTGGCAAGTAAAGATGGAGTTATGTTTCTTTATGAACAAGTAAAACAACGTTTTCATCAGTCTGTTTTGGCCTTGAAATCAGACGACGATTTACAAGATGATGAAGTATCAGGTGCATCATCATCAGTAGCAGATGCAAAAGTATCACCTGAGGATGCTACACGCGAATTAACAGAAGAGGAAAGTAAGCTGTTAGTTATAACAAGTCAAGGTAGCGATTCGTACTTTGCACCTCTTGCACAAAGAGTACTAGAAACTATAAGCCGGAATCACGGAAAACTTTCACATGATTATGAAATATCATTGAATACGATAATAGACTACGCAAAAAGGCATCGAGAAGTAGGGCAGGTACAGGATGAAACAGATGATGATATTGTTTATCCTGAGGGGCATCCACCAATAATTGCAGTCGCGGGTGAACAGCAACACGATCGACAAGATGCCGTAATTCCTGATGTTCTTCGGCCTTATCCCGAATTATGCAATTTGTGGGATCCTAGCAATGTAGCATCAAATCCGACATTTGGTAGTAAAAAAAGTTTTTATGGCTATGTCCAACAGGAAGACATCCTTCTCATGAGGCAACGATTGGGAGTATGCACAATTCAGTATATAAAGATCATTCTCAAGCTAAAGGTTGTAAAGAGTGTCAGCTTGAAAATTCGCAACGACCAGTGGCGCAGTATAAGTGTGATGGAACACTAGTGGCTACATATTCTTCAATTAGTGCTGCATCTAAAACCGTGGATCCGAATAATTATCGTGTACTTAGCAGAAATATAATGGCGGTTCTACGAGAGGAGCGAAAAACTGCTGGAGGATTTGTTTGGAAACGCACAGATGAGGAAGGGGCTCACCATAGAAATACTCTAAAAGACGAAAGAAAAGACCTCTACGATGAATTGGATTTTGAGAAAAATAAAGAAGAATTTCCTCTAGTTGATCTTGAAAAGATTACAATGGGAGCTATACACCAGTTTTGTGGAAATGTCCTCATGGACACTCCTTTGTTACCTCTGTACATGAAAGAGTTCGTGGCCACGGATGTAAGGAGTGCCACTTGAAAACGATTCGAAAACCGGTAGTAATAGAAACAGTGAATGAAAAAGGTCGACAATTTTTTCAGTCTAAAGAAAACAAAATTAATAGTGCAATTGCGAAGGGAGATGTATTTAGGGATGAAGGGGGATTGCATTTTAACTCGTCTTATACAGTAAGAAATGTGTTAGGAATTGCTCGAAACCGTGTAGGCAAAGCACGTGATAGTAAAGATGGTGTAATGGAACGTCCAGGCATTCGGATAACTTCTGATTTCGAACCGTCAAATTCGGATTCCTGCGACGGGGCAGGTTACAGTTCCGGCAGTAGCAGTTCGAGTTCGAAAAGGAAGCCGGGAGCTAAGAAAATCTCTCCACACCCAAGAAAAAGGCTAAGACGTACGGAATCTGACTCTGACAGTGAAGCCGGTTCCGATAGCAGTTCAAGCTCAGAAAGTGAGTTGGGTTAATATTGTTTATATGTTTTCAGCGAAATGGCAGACAAGCGCGTCGAAAAAGTGACCGATATTGTCAACGAAGGCGACGAAGTCAGAGTGCGTTTCCTCGGATACGACAACAAAGGGCGCGCAAAATTGACAATGAAAATCAAAGAATAGTTCTTTTAAAACAACTGATTTAACAAAAGCCGATTGTCAAATATGATGATCGGCTTTTTTTCTGTGTTGTACTCCAAAACAGCTAGCTCCTCCTTTGCCTTTCCTGCTACCAGCAGACCTTTTTCCAAATTTTATTTCTGCTCGAGTAAGGTGTCTTGTCCTTGTGCTGATGCGTCCAATAAGTCTGGATAGGTCGTTCCATAAGAACCGCTTGTTACTGACACAGTGGATAGGTTAGACATAACGTTATTTCTCTCCTCTATTCTATACGATAAATATGCGATTTCCGGAGCAGCGTAGTTAAAATTAGGATTATCGTCAACATCTACAAGCCTCCTTGTACCAACCAAACATAAATCTGGTAAAGGCTTAAGAGAAACCGGACAACTGCCTTCTCCCCTATCGTCAGGGGCTTCGCCTTTCTCTTGTGGAATCATAGTAGACGCGTCAATACTAAACATTACAGCGCAATAACCAACTACTAATAATTTTTTGAGCATATTTCCTCTCGATACAAAGCTTAAACAAGCCCCGATTCCCGAGGCTTGGTTGCATAGCGACTTTATTTGCCCTGTAAATTAAAAAAATCCTCAGGATAGCACTCTTCCTCAGGGGCGCCTTCTCCTGAACCAGGTAAGGACCGATCTTCATCCGAAAGTGGAGGAGTTCCTTGCAATGGACAACGTTTTCGCGAATCAACTCTACCTTGCTCTCTTTGATTCGTTGGTAATACATGGAAAGAACCTTTCTCATCAACTGGCAATCTTGGTAAAAATTCAGTTTTCCTTGACACAAAAGGACGCGAACCCAATGGTGTAACTTTAACGTCGTTTTCATTTTTACCGACATATATCTTGAATTGTTGTATCTTCGCCGTGGTTATGATGTCCAGACAAATAAGGCCTCTTGATCCGTATTGAACATCCAATGAATTATAAGAAGCCAAAGCAGGAATTTGCTCTATTATCCGTGTACATTGCTCTGCTGTTATACTAGGTTTAATATCATGTAATCTTTGACGCAGTTATTCAGCACGATCTGTTTGTTCCTATGGTATCTGCGTTGCATAGCAGGTGGCCGATACTAAACTCATACATATTATTTTCAATATTTTTTCTATCATATTAACTCCTAATAGTTAAAAACAGTAGAAGTCTAGAGATAGAATAGTTAACAAACGGTTAACAAAAATTAATGATTTATTAAAAATTAAGAGAAATAAATACGAAAACTCGAGAAGTAATAACTTCCCGAGCTGAAGTGTTGATAAAGTAAATTAGTGACCTAAACTTGTTCTCTCATCTTTACAGAACTTTAAAAATTCATCAACCTCAAAAAGTTGACGTTTTGTGATTGGGTTCCAAAGCGAAGGCAACACATTCATACGACCCCTATTATATATATTTCCAGAAGGATCCTGACCGAGCACTTCTTCCGAAACAACTCTGATTTCTTTACAACCGAAAATCATATAGCTGTTGCCTAATATAGCTAGAGCAGTCAAAGGTTTTGTTAATGGATATGACACGATAACCCTAACAGGCCCTCTTATGTCTTTTTCCACGCAATCAACAAGGCTTAGCCTTTTGCTGCTCTCGAATAGTCGCCCATTTCTTAGCATATATATACGTTCGAGTTTTTATATTTCTTGTACAACTTGCTAAGAGCAGGGCGAATTCATGAGAACCTTGCGGTCCAAATCCCTTGTACAAAAAGTACAACGCATCTACGCCAGAAGAAGTCATATTGTGTGGCAAAGTTAAAAATGGAGGGTAAAATTTAGAATAATCTGTATCAAAGGGACATAAAGCAAGGTGATTACTAACAAATCCATTTGTATCAAGATTCGGAAGAGGAAATACTTTCTCTGCTAACTTAACACTCCCAATTACCACATCACTAACATCATGTTTTTTCTTAACTCCCATCGGATAATAAGAGACCGACCTATATGTGAAACAATCATGAGACATTTCTGATTCCGCTTGACAACCATCAATATCCTCCGACTCGCCACATTTTGCGCGAAACATATAAACATATGAACCTGCTAAGTGCGGACTATCTCGCCATGTTATTGAACGCGGCACAGCAATAGGCATTTGTTCAGCAGTTTCTCTTGACTCAGCGTCAGGTAAACTCCCCTCAAGTTCATCATCTTCTATCGATGGCTGGACAGGCACTGGCTGAGCAGGCACTCTTTCCACAATTCTTGGGTGATTTCCTGTTCTCACATGATATTCAAAAGGCGGTCTTACAATCCTTAATTTACGTCTACTTTTATCCGCGTCAGAAGTTGGATCTTCACGTACGGAAGCATTACATATAGTTACAAAAAAGCATGCCGCTAAAAAGTTGCAAATTTTCAAAAATCGATTATGCATGTAAATCCTATCTTCTACTTGCGTGGATTATTAAAGTTTACCTATGCGATGTCAATATTAACTTTCGTTAATTTTCCGTTAATTTTTCCAGAAAATGAATGTTGAAATTACCCGCAATAATATCAGGATTGTTCGCAAGTTTTAAATGCAACGGAATCAGCGTATCAACTCCGCCGATGACGTATTCTCTTAACGCTCGACGCAAACGAGCGAGGCACTGCTCTCTGTCGTTAGCATGGATAATCAATTTCGCGATAAGACTGTCGTAATATGGCGGAACTTTACAACCTTCGTATAACGCGCTGTCCACACGAACACCGGGGCCTCCAGGACAATGGTAGCTTGTTACCGTTCCCGCTGATGGAATAAATGTTTCCGCATTTTCCGCGTTAATTCTGCATTCAATTGCGTGTCCGCGGAATTTTACATCGTCTTGCGTAAACGAAAGCTTCTCTTCCGACGCAACCAAAATCTGCTCACGAACAATATCAATTCCCGTAATCATTTCCGTAATCGGATGCTCGACTTGAATACGGGTGTTCATTTCAATGAAGTATAGTTGCCCGTTTTCGTACAAAAATTCCAGAGTTCCGACCCCTTGATATCCCAGTTCTGAAATCGCTTTTGCTATTTTTCGACCGAAACTATCTCTGAATTCAGGCGTTAAAACCGTGCTAAAGGCTTCTTCCCAAACTTTTTGATTTCGTCTTTGCAAAGAACAATCTCTCTCTCCGAGATGTACCGCATTACCATACTTGTCAGCAATAACCTGGAATTCTATATGACGAGGATTTTCGAGATATTTCTCTAAATACACTCTATCGTTTCCAAAGGAAATTCCAGCCTCTCTTCTTGCTGTCTCATAAGCTTCAACGAAATCTGCTTTTGAACGTGCAACTTTCATGCCTCGACCGCCGCCGCCACCTGCTGCTTTAATCAAGACAGGATATCCGATTTCATCCGCCAATTTCAGCGCTTTATCGATGTTAGTTACTGCTCCATCAGAACCCGGAACAGTCGGCAATCCGAGACGAGCAACCGTTTTCTTCGCCATGATTTTGTCGCCCATCATCGCGATATGTTCTGCTTCAGGACCGACAAAAGTCAAACCGTGCTCTTTTACCATATAAGAAAATGTCGAATTTTCACTGAGAAAACCAAATCCCGGATGAATTGCATCTGCTCCCGTAATGCAGGCTGCGGAAATAATCGCCGGAACATTAAGATAGCTTTCGCGAGGCTGGGCAGGTCCGATACACACACTTTCATCTGCCAAACGTACATGCATCGCATCTGCATCTGCTGTTGAATGAACCGCAACTGTCTCTATACCAAGATCCTTGCACGCCCTTAAAATTCTGACGGCAATTTCACCTCTGTTCGCTATCAATAATTTTTTTATCATATAAACGCTTCTAAACTATTCAATTATAAGAACAGGATCTCCGTACTCAACAGGTTGAGCGTCTTTTACGAAGATATGCTTAATAACACCGGAGCGAGGGGCCTTTATCATATTCATAACCTTCATCGCTTCAATTATGAACAAAGTCTGTCCTTGCGACACTGTGCTTCCGACTGTAACAAACGGCTCAGCTCCAGGCCCAGGGGACAAATACACTGTTCCAACCATTTGAGCCTCAATGACTCCCGGATGATTTTCCAGACTCTCTGCCGTACTTTGCTGAGGTTCAGCCGACTGCGTGACAGATTGACTTACCAGCGGTGAAGCAACTGGTGCCGCAACTGGAATTACTGCTTGTGGTACTGTTCTTAAAACTTTTATTCTTAAAGAATCTACTTGGTACTCAATTTCCGTAAGATCGGTTTCTCTCAAAAGCTCAGCCAAAGCCCGAACTGCTTCTGGATCTATCTTTACTTGTGGAGCCAAACTCATTCCTCCTTGATTAGAAGTCTAAAATGGTGGGCACGGCAGGGATCGAACCTGCGACCACTACGATGTCAACGTAGTGCTCTAC
>JAILGW010000091.1 GCA_024696365.1 Alphaproteobacteria bacterium
CCTATCGGAACGATAATCGCATGGGTGACAATAGTCGCGGGTATACTGGCCGGCGTAAGTGCAACAACGGTAAAATTATATAAAGTATTTTCGAAATACAAGGAAAAATCTGATGAGTACGAAGGGCTTAAAAATGATTTAAAGGCGCACTCGGACACGCTTAGTGAAATGAGCAAAATTCTGGTTAAGATACAGGGTGAGATACAAGAACAGGTTGAGGTTAATCGAAACCAAGTAAAGCACAGTATAGTTGTCGCATGCGACAAAGCTTTATCGGAGGGAAGAATTTCTGCTGGCGCGTTGGAGTCATTGATGGATTTGTTCGAGGAGTATACAGACGTATTCCACGGAAATGGATACGTCAAGGCTCTCGTAGACAAAGTCCTTCGTCTTCCGGTTACCGGAAGGCTTGAATGAAAGAGAAAGGTGAAAATAGAACATGGCAAGAATAGGTCATGCCGCGTCTGCGGAAGACGGAAGCGGTTTTGGAATGCCGGGAGATCAGACAGGACGCGAGGTCAGGTTTGACTATCTTGGTACTGATGGTAACAAATGGGTTTACATTTATAGGTACGAAAAAGATGCAACGGTTGCGAACAATATCGCCGAGGCCGTTATTCAGGCCGTGCAAAACCCGCACGTAGGATATTCAAGAGAAACTTATACCGGCTGGGGATTATATCACACACGGTATGGTCTTTGGACTGCCATGCACGAAACTGGCGATATTAGAAAAATCGAAGTAAATGTGAACTGCGATTGCAGTCAGCTTGTAAGCTGCGCGTGTAAAATCGCAGGGGTGCCGAACGTAGTTAGAGAAATGGTAACTGCGTCACAGGATGATATCTTAAAGAAATGCGGGTTTGTAAGATATAATTACGATGTTAATGCGGTCATTAAAGGCGACGTACTTTGGCGCAGCGGGCATACGGCGGTAGTCGTAGAGGGTGCAGTGGCTCCAGAGTCTCTGGGACCGTCAAAAACGCCCAAATACAGGGGCAGAATCACAGAGTTCACCCCAGTGTACAGAGTTGCGGCCTCGTCCGTTTTTAACCTGCTTTTAATGCATCCTGCGCTCGGCAAAGACAACCTTGTGGATGTGTGCGACGAGGAAGGCGACTTCTATTATGTTCGCATTGTGGATAAATATGGGTTTGTTCCGAAAGGTAAGCTTGTAAAAGATGAAGAGAAGAAAGAAGATGTCGTTCTTAAAATCGGAGATGAAGTCAGATTTGTTGGTGATGCAATTTACTTTACTTCTTATGAAAAAGCGCGGTCGGTTCCCGTGAGCAAGTTTAATGGAACAATCAATATGATTGCCGAAGGAAGTGCCCATCCGTATTATGTGTTCTCTAAGAGCGTAGACGGCTGGTGCGATAAAAAGGATTTAGAAAAATTGTGAGGTGAATATGTTTAAGTTCACGAACAAAGTATATGACATGCTGAAGTACATCCAAAGAATTGCTCTTCCGGCGATTGCCACGTTTCTGACAACCATACTTGGTCTGTTAAACGTTCAGAGCCAAACTATTGCTGTCGTCGTCGGTATTATTACCGCCGTCGATACTCTTATGGCGGCGATGCTTCAGATCAGTTACAATGACTATAATAAACTCATTGAAGGCGAAGCGTTGGAAGAATAACCGGAACCAGCAGAAAAAAGAGGCAGGCCGTTTTGGCCTGCCTTATTTTTTGTGTTGTCAAATGTGTTCAAAGTACCAGACTTTCTTGTGCTCTCAATACATTTAAAAACGCTTTGAATATTGCTTGAATATTTTGGGTCTTGGAGTTTTGCAATGCAGCAATACAAGCCTCCATTTCTCCAGTATTTTCAAGGCTTCCAGCGATTTTGACAACAACGTTTTGCACGGAGAGGATGGGATTCGAACTCCAAAGCACATTCCTGAATGCCTTGATTTTCCTCACTTTTTGCATCCTCTGCTTGAATATTTTGAATAAAAATATTCAAAACCCGCCAAGCGCTCTATCAATAATACGCCTTGAATCCTCTAAATTATGGTTGTCAAAGTAGTAAAAGTTCTTTGTCGTAGAGATATCTGTATGCCCCATTTGGTTCATAATGAGTTTCTCATCGACGTTTGCATTCAGAAGCATCGTCGCGTATGTCTTCCTTATTTTATGAAGAGTTCTCGGCTTTATGCCTATGCTCTTGCATATCTGTTGTAATCTGATCGAAAACTCGCGACCATGAATTCTGTTCCCGTTTGGTCTTTGGAATATATATTCGCCGAACGGATTAATCTTTTTGATTTGAGCGATAAGGTCAATAGCTCCCGGCGGAAGTAT
>JAILGW010000101.1 GCA_024696365.1 Alphaproteobacteria bacterium
TGTTAATTTCTTTGTAATCGATAAAGAAGGAAAACATTTATATAAAAATTACGCTCTTATGAATATAGTAGGAGATTTTAACGCTAAAGAAGTTACTGCAGAGTCATGGAAAAACAGTCTAGAGATTATGAAAACGCAAGAAACTAAGCTTTTTGAAGAATCATACAAAGATCAGATTTTTTTAAGCATCAAATCTCCATTAATTATCAATGATGAAGTAGAAGGAATAATAGGACTTGCTATCGACGTAACAGATCAAAAAAAGCTTGAAATGCTCGAGAGAAAGAAGGAAGTCCAAAATCTTGCTGAATCTGTTGTCCATGATATTAGGACACCCCTTACGGTATTGTCACTTCTCGCTAATCATGTTTCTCTTCCCGAAAAAAAACATCTTGCATTAAAGAACGTAATCACAAGTATAGAAACTATTCTGGAAGAACTTCTTGCGAAATACAGAGGAACAGAAGAACTTCAGGGCGACATTGATCAAGACATTTGTGTTCAAGCCGCTGTAACTGAAACTTTGAGATTAATGCGTTATCAATATGCAGATTCTAATGTCAAATTTGATTACATTCCCGACGCAAATTCCTCAAAACAATCTGTCTTTATCAAGGGAAATTACTCAGATTTTTGTCGAATGCTGTCAAACTTGCTGAATAACGCCGTAGAATCTTTGGACAAGAGTGCTAGTGGGTTAGTTAAAATAGGTATTAAATGGAATGACAACGATAGCGTTTCGATATTTGTGCAAGACAACGGTTGTGGTATGCCGCCTGAAATGGTGGATAAATTCATGAATAAACGTGACGTGCAAACTACGAAAGAGAACGGCCATGGTTTGGGGATGAAACAAGTTATAAGGACCGTAGATAATATGCAGGGTAATCTGTTGGTGAGTTCTACAGAAAATGTCGGCACAGAGTTTCTCTTAACTTTTCCAAGAAGCCCGATTCCTGAGTGGTTCTCCGATACAATTCGAGTAAAAAAAGGCAATACTGTTATCATGCTAGATGATGATCGCTTGATTTTTGATGTATGGAGGGATGTTTTTACTGGTAGTAATTTAGCAGTGAAATATTTCACGAGCGGGCGTGACGTCGTAGATTTTATTTCGTCAGTTGAGGATAAAAGCCGCCTGTTTTTAATTGCAGATTACGAGCTCAGAGGTCAAGGACTCAACGGAATTGATGTTATAAAGTTATCCGGAATGCAAGCACATTCTTTGGTAGTAACAAACGCGAGGATTTCTGAAGTTAAGCCATTTACCGAAGATAAATTGAAAATCTTTCCTAAATCGTTGGGCTTAGATAAACTCAAAGTCATTGTTGAATAGTGTAAAATCAGATTTGTTGGTAGAACGAAAAGAGCGACGATTTTGTAACCGTCGCTCATGGTTATTACAAACTAACAGAACAATTAGTACTTAATATTGTAAGCAGCTAACGCACGAATGGTGAATCCTTTATTGAATTTAACTGAGCCTTTTTTCCCACCGCAGTTGTAATCGCCTTCTAAGCGAGCTGAAAATTTCTTGCATAATGCTTTTTCTACACCTAATCCTAATACAAGACCGGCCTCAGTGTGGCTTTCTGACCAATCAGCGTCGTTGCGACGACCATAGGCTTTCCCTTTGTTAAATGACATACCGGCCTTTCCATAAAACAACGCGCCATAATCTGAGTTTGCATATCCTAGCCGTAGAGCAAGTTGTGGCGTAATCCCTTGATACTTTATAGTAAGAGAATCATTACCATTTGTGAAAGTCTTGTCTTTTGCTTTTGTAAAATCCATTAAAGCTTCACCGCCGACGTAGAGGTTCTGTTTGAATGTTTTCCCTCCACCGAGAATTACGGAGCCGATGAAACGATTTTCTTTCTGGTTGAAATCTGATGCGTCTTCTGTGCATTGCATAAAACTTCCCCCAATACCTGCACCAATGTAAAATGCATCAAATGCATTTTCAGATGCTGGAGTGGTCGTTTCTGAAATCTCTACATCTTCTGCCGAAACTGTTGATGACATTATTAAAGCGGCTGCCATGAATACTATTTTTTTCATAATCTATCTCCTAAACAAAAAAAGTACTTTAAGTGTAAATTGTAAAAGTTAACGGTAAGTTAAATTTTGTGACAATGGGGGTAATTGTTGCAAAAAAACAACATGTTTTGTGCAATTAAATAGAAGGAGGATAATTTTTTCTCGACGTTGTACACGCTATTGAAAGGTATATAATATTGAGGAAAAAGAGGAGAAGTTCACATGAACAATGACATGACACAGTCAGTAATTCTGCTCTTGCAAAAAGCACAGGAGATAGCTGTATCACTGAAACATCAGCAGCTTTATCCATTGCATGTGTTAAAAGCCCTGACGGAAAATACTGATTATATCGTTCAAGAATGTTTAAAAAATATCGACAAGAACAAATTGAAACGCTTATGCGATGAAAAATTATCGAAAATACCAGAGGTGTACGGATCTCAGGGATTGTCGATGTCTTCAGAGCTGGCGGAAGTTTTCCGGAAAATGCGTGAGCGAGCGGAAAAACTTAAAGACAAATTTATTGGATTAGACAGCTTAGTAATTTGTGTATTTGAAAATGACACTGCGAAAAAATTGTTCATTGATTGCGGTGGAAATATTGAAAATCTCAAACAGACAATAGGAAAGATAAGAATGAATAAAACAGTTGATACAGAGGATGCGGAATCAGGATTTGATGCGTTAAAAAGGTATGCGAAAGACATTACGCAACTGGCGTCAGAGGGAAAGTTAGATCCCGTTATCGGACGTGACGAGGAAATTCGCAGGACTATACAAGTGTTGTCTCGCAGAACGAAAAACAATCCGATTTTAATAGGTGAGCCTGGAGTTGGTAAAACGGCTATTGCTGAAGGACTGGCGTTGCGCATAATCAATCACGATGTACCGGACTCACTGAATAACAAGAAAATCATGGCCCTTGATTTAGGACAGTTGATAGCAGGTGCGAAATTTCGCGGTGAGTTTGAAGAGCGTTTGAAAGCAGTTCTGAAAGAAGTCTCAGAGAATGACGACATTATTTTGTTTATTGATGAAATTCATACGCTTGTCGGCGCAGGTAAGAGCGATGGGGCGATGGATGCATCCAATATGTTAAAACCTGCTCTTGCCAGAGGAGAGTTGCGGTGTATCGGTTCCACTACGCTGGACGAGTACAGACAATATATCGAGAAAGATACGGCTTTTGCGCGTCGTTTTCAGCCGGTGTTTGTGGAAGAACCGAGCGTTTTGGATTCTATCTCGATATTGAGAGGATTGAAAGATAAATACGAGCTGTACCATGGTGTGCGTATTAGTGACGCAGCTGTCATTGCTGCTTGTACGTATTCTGACAGGTATATCAGTGACAGATTTCTTCCAGATAAAGCTATCGACCTAATGGATGAAGCCGCAAGTCGCTTGAAAATGGTTATGGGGTCAAAGCCTGAGGAAATCGACGAGCTGGACAGAAAAGTTATGCAGTTGAAAATCGAGCAGGAAGCATTGAAGAAAGAAACCGATGCGGCGTCGAAGGAGCGTCTTGCGAAAATTCAGCGAGAATTGGAAGTTTTGGAGAAGCGTTCAATTGATATGAACCAAAGCTGGAACTTAGAAAAACGCAATATCGATGAAATCAAGAATATCAAAAATAAGATTGAACAAACGCAAAATGCCACTGAAATTGCACAACGAAACTCTGATTTTACAAGGGCAGGGGAGCTGCTATACGGAGAACTGCCAACTTTGCGGAAAAAATTAGAGCAACTGCAGGCGAATCAGTC
>JAILGW010000102.1 GCA_024696365.1 Alphaproteobacteria bacterium
CAGATGGAGCTTATGCCGATTATTTAATAACAAGTGGTGGAATTTCAACAACGCAAACGGCAGGTTTTGTAAAAATGCAGGGGCGTGAAGTTTTCAAGTTTGCCGTTGAAAAATTTTATGAATCTGTAAATGAGTTGTTACGTGAAAACAGTATAACGTTAGATGATGTGGATTTAATAATTCCGCATCAAGCAAATTCACGTATTATAAAGAAGCTTACGGAGATGCTTTCAATTGATGAAAGCAAGGTTTTAGTTACCATAGATAAGCATGCCAATACTTCTGCGGCATCTATTCCTCTGGCGTTAAATGAAGTGAGAGATACGATTTTTTCGAAGAAAAACATAGTGTTGATTTCCATGGGGGCAGGGTTCACATGGGGATCTGCGTTAATAAGATTACAATAGGAGATCGAAAATGAGCGAAGAAGTCATAAACACATTGACTCGTTCTGACTTGGTTAATGCCATTACAGATGAATTTCAGGTCACAAAATATAATGCTTCTGAAATAGTTGAAGATATTTTAGAAGAGATAGAGTCAGCTCTTGTCGCTGGAGAATCAGTAAAAATCGCGGGTTTCGGAACTTTTACGGTACGTCAGAAAAAAGAACGCGTTGGTCGTAATCCAAAAACACTAGAGGAAGCGGTAATAACATCAAGAAAGTCACTGTCATTTAGAGCATCTCCTCTTTTGAAAAAAGTTGTTAACGGAAAATAGAAAGGAATAAACTCATGGGCTTAATGAATGGGAAAAAAGGCGTAGTTATGGGAATAGCCAACGATAGATCGCTGGCATGGGGAATTGCTAAAAGATTGGCGGCAGAAGGCGCTGAAATGGTTTTCAGTTATCAGTCTGAAGTTTTATACAAAAGAGTAAAACCTTTGGCGGAATCTTTAGGCAATGTAGAAATGGTAGAATGTGATGTCACGAACGACGAAAGCGTTGATGCTCTGTTCAAGAAAGTTGGAGAAAAATTCGGTAAAATCGATTTTATAGTTCACGCAATTGCATTTGCCGATAAAAATGAATTGGACGGAAAATACGTCAATACGAGTCGTGCGAATTTCTTAAACTCTATGAACATATCGTGCTATTCGTTTACTTCAATCTGTAGAAGTGCTTCTGATTATTTGGCAGATGGGGCTTCTATTCTCACATTGACATATCTTGGTGCGGAAAGAGTTATGCCACATTACAATGTAATGGGTATTGCAAAAGCAGCATTGGAAGCGAGTATTCGCTATCTAGCAGTAGATTTCGGTGATAGAAACATTCGTGTTAACGGGTTGTCTGCAGGTCCAGTGAAAACACTAGCCGCTTCTGGTATTGGCGATTTCAGATATATTTTAAAGTGGAATCAGTATAACGCGCCATTAAAAAGAAATACGACACTTGAAGATGTCGGAGGAACAGGTGTTTATTTGTTGAGTGATTTATCATCAGGTGTTACCGGTGAAATCGTCCACTCAGATTGCGGATATCATGTCGTCGGAATGAAGGCTGTAGACGCTCCTGATATTTCGACTGTTTCTGAATAATTGAGTTGTTGAAGAATAACCTCTAATTGGTTTGTTATAGAATGTGAACATCGGAGGAGCAATTTCCTCCGATGTTTTTGTATTGCTACTTTGCTCTTATCGTTAAGTATCTTTTTCCTTCTAAAATTTTATAACTGGAATCGTTAAACTCGTTTTCACCAACGGGTTCATACCAACCTCCGAGGAACTTCGCCAAGAACTGTTCCGTAATCGCTAAATACGAAATTTTATTTGGTTCACGTAAGAAACCGTGTCCTTCATCAGGGTAAAGCACATAAGCAACAGGAATTTTTTTATGCTTTAAAGCTGATACTATTTGTTCTGACTCTTTCATATTAACGCGTGGGTCATTCTGTCCCTGGAAAACAATAAGAGGTTTTGCGATATCATCAGCACGTGACAACGGAGAGAGCTCCCACAACTCTTGTCTGCCTTCGTCAGTATTTGGATCTGCTCCAACTTTATACCATCCTATCATGAACGGTTTCCAGTATTCCGGAACACTTTTGAATAACGTCATCCAATTTGATGGTCCTACGATATCTACACCACAACAAAACATTTGAGGAGTATAAGCAAGTCCGGCCAACGTAGAATATCCACCGAAACTTCCTCCCATAATAGCGACTTTATCTTTAGCCGCGATGTGATGTTCAATCGCCCAATTTGCAGCATCGATTATATCG
>JAILGW010000104.1 GCA_024696365.1 Alphaproteobacteria bacterium
AAAAAACAAGACGCTAATGACGACGTAGATAATAGTAGCGGCGAGTCGGGTGGCAAAAATAACGATACGAGCGCTAAGAGCAAGACATCAACCAAAAACGGAGGCTCAAAGAACGACACGAGCACTAGTGGGAAGAAGAAATCGACCAAAAACGGAAGCTCAAATAACGACACAAGCGCTAGTGGAAAGAAATCCACCAAAAACGGAGGTTCCACAAGTACAAAAAGCAAGCAAGGGAAAGGTAAGAAAAACAATTCAACTGCCGTTGCCGCTTGAAGAAAATAAAGCTCTCTAAATTAATAATCCGAATGTCGCTAGGTTTCCAGAAACAGACTCTTAATCAGGGATTCTTTGTTGGGTCTGCAAAAAAAGATTGTACTAATCCCCTTGATATTCGTCTAAATTTGCTCTTCGAAATATGGGGGGCGTTTTATTATCTGTTATTCATTGATGCGTATCTCAGCTTCACTTCTAATTTCTAGCAGGTTAATCTGCTCTTAAACCTTAAAGTTAACAGCAAAAGGATTAATTTTATGCCTAAAAAAGCAATTTGACTTCTTATTGTGGCATCTGTTGCAGCTGTGAAGGCATAACAACTTGCTGTGGCATCATCTGCTGTTGTGGAGGAACTTGCGTCTGCATTACCGGCTGCGCGATTGGTTGTTGCTGCGGAGCAGTAGCAATCTGTACTGTATCGTTCGTTTGATTGTTCTCAATATCTTCTGACATTTCCGGAATATCTTTTTCTGCATTAGTTGGTAACTTAGAATCTTCACTGATAAAATCGTAAAGTGTCTCTTCTATTGCCTCCTTTGAAACACTAATCAAATGTGCTTCCTTAAAATTGTGTCTCCGCAACCAAGTAACAAGTTTTCTGGCATTTTTCTCTTGTTTAAACGGTCCACAGAAAACAAATGCCTCATTTTGTTCTCCAGCTTTGGAAATTTCCACATGCGTTTTATATCCCTTACTTTGCAACAACTGCTGAATTTGTAGTGCAATTTTATTTTTGAAATACCCAATAAAAACTATTTTTTTCCCTTGCATACCCTGCTGTAGATTTTTCGGTTTTGGCGCGTCCATCTGTGCTTGAGTTGTTTGAGGAGAACAGTGATCGTCACTTGTATGAGATGAAGCAATTTCTCGCAGTAGAGAATCTACTGTCATTTGTTCATCACTATTTTCTGATTCAGATGTTTCGCCTTGGTTTTGTTCCGCCGTAAGATTTTCAGCTGTTGAAATAGCACTATCTGCAGCAGATGCTAGTAAATCCATTACTTTTTCAGACAATGTTTCAGATTTTGTATCTAATAAGGCATCTACGTTATCTTTAGTCGATTTGTCGCTCGTATTTTCAGTTCCAGAAGAGACAGATGACGCAGTCGAATTCATTGAGCTACCGGTAAAAAAGCCGGCGCAAAAAAACAATCCGCCTAACATGATTACAACTATAATTCCCAATATTGCGACAATCTTATTCATTTTTCCTCTGCATCTGTAGTAATTTTCTAAAAAAACGCTATTATTACATACGTACGCTTATGTATAATCTATCAGCTAAAGGTTTACGTTTTGTAAATTTTTTGAGAACGAAGAGGAAATATGAAAGAATCTTGTAATTCAGTGGTAATATTGGCTGCAGGAGATGGTTCTCGTTTGAAATCATCGTTGCCGAAGGTCTTTCATAAAATAGGCGGTTTGAGCTTGGTTGATCATGTTATTCGGAGTGCAAAAGGAATTAATCCAGCAGAAATAATCGTCGTATTAAAGCCCAAATTCGCCGATTATCCTTTAGAATTCGGAGCTGATATAAAAAAAGCGTATCAAGAAAAACCAATTGGATCTGCCGACACAGTTAAGTGTGCAATGCCGGTTATGAATGAAGACGGTAATGGATATGTTTATGTCTTGTACGCAGATATTCCGTTAGTGTCATTTGAAACATTGCAAAAACTATACGAAGTGGCGGAAAACGGCAATGCCGGAGTAGTCGTGCTTGCAATGGATGCGAGTGGTTCTAAGGGATTGGGTAAACTTAAATTAGCGGGTAACACTAATGACGGAAAAATTCAAAGCATTGTTGAGGCGAAAGATGCTCAGGCAACGGATAATACCGTTCCGTTATGCAATGCCGGATTGTTGATAAAGAAAGGTCTGTTACGTAAGTTTATAAATAAAATTGAGCCGAGTCCGATTACGGGAGAATTTTACATTACAAAAATCGTAGAAATGGCATACGAAGCTGGATATACATGCCGCTATTTTGAAGGAAGTAAGAAGGAACTTTCTGGGGCAAACACGCGCTCAGAGTTAGCTCAGTTAGAGCAGAACTTCCAAGAACGCGAAAGGCAGAAGCACATGGACAACGGCGTTACCCTCACCTCCCCTGAAACTGTATTCTTTTCGTTCGATACGGTTTTAGAGCAAGATGTAACCGTTCTTCCTTACGTTGTGTTTTTGAAGAATGTACATGTCAAAACAGGCGCAACAGTTGGTCCGTTCTGTGTATTGGAAGGTTCAACGGTAAACAACGCGCAAGTCGGTCCGTTTTCACGTCTCAGAACCGGCAGTGAAATTTGCGATGGTGCGAAAATCGGCAACTTCGTCGAAATAAAAAACAGCACGATAAGCGAAGGCGCAAAAGTGAATCACTTAACGTATATCGGTGATAGCGAAGTTGGGAAAAGCACCAATATCGGCGCAGGAACTATCACGTGCAATTACGACGGATTTAAAAAGTACAGAACCAAAATCGGTGAAAATGTGTTCATCGGTTCTAATACAGCATTAGTTGCTCCTGTCGAAATAGGAGATAATGCTATGGTCGGCGCAGGAAGCGTTATAACAAAGGATGT
Source organism: Alphaproteobacteria bacterium (assembly GCA_024696365.1). Lineage (GTDB taxonomy): Bacteria > Pseudomonadota > Alphaproteobacteria > UBA3830 > UBA3830 > JAILGW01. Next base: position 2,856 of record JAILGW010000104.1, read on the forward strand.
AAAGTCGGACGACTTGGCAATTGCTCGCGGAACTCAAACAGCCTTGGAAGGCGGCTCTATACGTTTCAGAAACAGCAGGAAAGGTTAACGGCATGTGCGGAATTATCGGGATTATCGGTAAAGACAATGAAAATGTTGTCGCCAAAATAATAAAAGGCCTCGAAAAACTCGAGTATCGCGGATACGATTCGGCAGGTGTAGCTGTGGTTTCCGACGGAAACTTATCGAGATTACGAGCTGCTGGAAAATTAAAAAACCTTATAGCAAAAATAGAAGAAAACGGTCTAAGCGGAAGTGTCGGGATAGGACATACCCGCTGGGCTACTCATGGTAAAGCAACGGAAAATAATGCCCACCCGATGATGACCAAAAACGTTGCACTGGTGCACAACGGTATTATCGAAAATTACAGAGAGCTAAAATTCGAATTACAGAAAGACGGCTACACATTTTCGACAGAAACGGACACAGAAGTTGCTGCTGTTTTTCTGCAACGTGAGTTGGACAGAGGATGCTCTCCGCGCGACGCTTTTAAAAACATGTTAGCTGCTGTTGAAGGAAGCTATGCATTCGCCGCAATATTCTCGATGTTACCTGAGACAATCATGGTTGCGAAGAACAAAAGTCCATTAGTCGTCGGTTTCGGCAAAAATATGTGCATTGGTTCGGATGCGAGCGCGATTTCTTCAGAATGTAAGGAAGTTGTTTATTTGGACGATGGAGACTATGCAGAAGTGACGCGTGAAGGTGTGCTTTTCTTTGATAAGTCTTTCAATCAAATTGAGAAAAAGCGAACCCCTGTTTCTGAAGATTTAATTGATTCAGGAAAAGGAACTTATGAACATTTCATGCTGAAAGAAATCATGGAGCAGCCAAACGCCATTCGAAAGACGATTTTACACAATCGCATTGGCGAAGATATTTTAAATGGGGTTTCACGTATTTTGATTTTGGCTTGCGGAACTTCATATCATGCAGGGTTGGTCGCTCGCTATTGGTTTGAGAAGTTTTTAAAGATTCCAACGAATGTGGAAATTGCGTCGGAATATCGCTATCGTTCTCCTATCATAGAAGATAATACTCTGGTGATTGCGATTACCCAGTCGGGAGAAACTATCGATACACTTGAAGCGTTAGAGTATGTCCGCAAACACAGCAATGCAAAAGTCGCGGCGATCGCTAACGTAAAAAACAGCGCCATTTCCAGAGCAGCCGACACCGTTTTCTATACCGAAGCTGGAGTGGAAGTCGGAGTTGCATCAACTAAAGCGTTCACTGCGCAATTGGTTGTGCTGGCAGCCATCGCGTTCTGTCGAAACGAGTTTTTCCTTCAGAAATTGCAGAATGTCCCTGCTTTATGTGAAGAAGCATTGGCTCTGTATGAAGAAATAAAGCCTCTTGCAGAAAAAATCAAAAATGCTCACAGCGCAATGTATCTCGGCAGAGATGTGCTATATCCGATTGCATTGGAAGGAGCGCTTAAGTTGAAAGAGATTTCATATATCCACGCGGAAGGATTTGCGGCGGGAGAAATGAAGCATGGTCCTATCGCGCTTATCGACGACAGTGTGCCTGTGATTTGTTTGTGTCCGCACAATGAACTGTTTGAAAAGATGGAATCCAATATTGCAGTATCGATGGCGAGGGGAAAAAATATTATCATTTTTACGGATGAAATAGGCGCAGCGCTGTTGCCAAATGAAGCTGTAAAGATAGTGTTGCCGAATATAAACGCGGAATTCGCCCCGATTTTATATTCAATTCCTTTGCAGTTATTGGCTTATCAAACGGCTCTTATTCGAGGAGAAGATGTTGATAAACCTCGCAATTTAGCAAAGTCTGTAACGGTAGAGTAATAGGAGATATCGATGAATAATGAATTAGAATACGCGAAATCAGTACTGAAAGAAGAAGAACAAGGATTAGCGCTGATACGGGAAAGTCTCGATGATAATTTCATCAAAGCCGTAGATTTATTGTGTCGCAAAGCAGGTCACGTTATCGTTTCAGGTATGGGAAAACCAGGACATATCGGCCGCAAAATTTCCGCAACTATGGCGTCGACTGGAACTCCGTCTTTCTTTTTGCATCCGGGAGAGGCTAGCCATGGCGATTTAGGCGAAATATCAAAGGAAGATGTGTTGTTAGTGCTGTCGCTTTCGGGAAATACGCAAGAGCTAGTGCCAATGCTGTCTTACTCAAACCGTTTCGGAATAGATATTGTTGCAATTACCGCCAATCCGGACAGCATTCTCGCGCAGTCAGCGAAATGTGTGATTCTCATGCCGAAAGTTAAAGAAGCATGTCCGTATAATCTAGCACCAACGACCACAACAACAATGATGATTGCTATCGGAGACGCTCTTGCGTTGTGTCTTCTAAAGAGAAAAGAATTTAACAGAGAAGATTTCAAGCAACTGCATCCAGGCGGTGCACTCGGCAAGCGTCTGTTAATGGTGAAGGATTTAATGCATACGGACGTTCCTGTTGTACACGAAAACGATTTAATGAAATCCGTGCTAGTTGAAATGACACAAAAATCGTTCGGTTGCGCGGGTGTCGTAAACGACAATGGCATAATGGTCGGCATAATTACAGACGGTGACTTGCGCAGAGGAATCTCAACAGATTTCTTGAACATGACAGCATCTGAAGTAATGAGCGGCAATCCGAAGACTGTTTCCGAAAACATGTTTGCGCAGGAAGCCACCAAACTCATGAACGACTACAAAATTACCAGTTTGTTTATTACGGACAACGGAAAGCCAAAAGGCATTATTCATATTCACGATTGTTTGAGAGTAGGACTTGCGTAACAGAAAATTTAAAGTCAGATTTTTTGCGATTTTATTTGTTTTGGCAGCCGTCGTTATAGCGGTTGCCCTACTCCTTCCGACCATTAATTTGCAGTCTGTGTTTTCAAATAATGTAGACACGGCCAAAAGCGAAAAAAACACTTTTTCCGACGTAAAATTTAAATCGCAGGACAAAAACGGTCGAGAAATGCGTGTTGCCGCTGATTCTGTCAACGAACAAGACGTCAGCAATTTCAAACTGAACAACGTCACGTCGGAATTTGCCCTGTCTGAAGACGATACCGCGACCATTGTGGCGGATACAACTGACGTCGTGCGAGGAAACAGCAATCAGTGCACTTTATCAGGAAACGTAAAGCTCACAACAAAATCAGGCCTAGTTTTGGAAACCCAGCAGTCGTTTGCGGACTTCGATAAAAACTTTATACACGGCGACACGGCAGTTACAATCACTCACAAATCAACAAATCTGTGCGGAGATTCTTACTCATTTGATGCCGACAAACGCATTTTGACATTAATCGGACACGCAAAAGGAATCATGAATACTAACGTCGTCACATCCGACGAACTCACGATAATATTCGCAAACGACAACGGGCAAATGGTCGTAAAAAACATAGAAGCACGCGGCAACGTCAATCTCTCATATGAAATGCGCAATCAGAAATATAACATTCGCTCTCAGCATTTAACTGCGTTACTAGACGACAGCGGCAATGTTACGGAAGTCGTATCAGATTCTTTTTTGACAGTTAAAACAGAAACCGGTATAATTCGTGCGAATTCGGGTACTTTCAAGGATGGTATCGTGAAGGCTCACGGCAATGTCGCTGTTATCAGTGATAATGGAGATGTTTTCGGAGACAATGCGACACTGAATATTGAAACCGGCGAAGTATCAATTAATAAATCCAGCGGCATAGTTGGTGACGGCAGGAGATAATGGAAGACGGAATAGTCTGCAAAAATTTGAAGAAGACAATACAGGGGAAAGTCGTTCTGAACGATGTCAGTTTTCGTGCATCCGTAGGAAAAGTCATTGCCCTACTCGGGCCAAACGGCGCGGGTAAAACAACCAGCTTCTCCATGCTTTGCGGATTGATTAAGCCAGACAGCGGCACGATTCTGTTGAACGGAAAAGACATTACCGAGCTTCCGATGTACAAAAGGGCTCGTCTGGGAATCGGGTATTTGCCGCAAGAAGCTTCAGTCTTCAGAGGACTGAACGTCGAGGAGAATATCATCGCAGTTTTGGAAATGAACAAAGTTCCGAAAAAAAAGCGAGAACAGATTTTAGAGCAATTGCTGTCGGATTTGTCTCTGTCTCATGTCAGAAACACAGCAGCAGTGAGCGTTTCAGGAGGAGAGCGACGCAAATTGGAAATCGCGCGAGCGTTAGCGGTAAATCCGAAATTCATTTTGCTGGACGAACCGTTAGCTGGAATAGACCCGTTAGCTGTCGGCGAAATGCGCGAAATGATTTTTGCGTTAAAAGCACGCGGCATCGGTATTATCATTACCGACCACAACGTCAGAGACACACTCCCAATCGCAGACTATGCGTACATATTGTACGAAGGCAAAATTTGCGCAGAAGGAACACCAGACGAAATCATCAACAACAAAATCGTACAAAAAATCTACCTCGGCGAGAGTTTTGCGTCGTATAATAAAAAGGCAGATAACTAAATTTGATTATTTTTTAGGCTTAGTTAGTTCCAGATACATTTTCATCAATTCAGCCACAATTTCAGGTTCTGTTATATCTTTCTTAAAACCATACGCTGCTATTACAGCTTGATCATTGCGTTGATGCGCTTTGCGTAATTCTATCGGCATTTTTGTTTCATCGTATAAATTGGCTAGGCTCCAGTCAGGATACAAGGCACGAGCATCTAAAATTTCTTGAGCAGTTTTTTCGATTTGCGCTTTCTGTTCTTCTGTCGGATTGCACCAAGGAAAATTGTTGTAAACTATTCCACTGGAATAACGATAATCGTTTTTCAACCTTCCGCACACTGCCCTCATCCAAGCCATATGGACAGATGAAGTAAGGATACCGAATTGATAGAAAGTCGCTCCATGCATAAGAATACCGGCATTAGTACTTATTACATCTTTGCTCATAAAAGCCATTGGAATATATGTTCTATTTTCCGAAGATGTTTCTGGAATAAGTAAATAATCAACTTTGGGCTGTCTTAAATCTAAAAATCTGGCTGGTTGATATGCCAATCTTCTGATGTTTTCACTCTTTTTACTCAGGCGTAATTCTTGTACCTTTTTGATTCTTTCCATAACCAAAGAGCAATTACTCAATTCAGAAGGCAACGCGTCTGGCAACCATAAGCAATATCTTGTTTTGTTATTTAAAAATTCTTTTGCACCGACAAGTCGTCTAACATATTTTTTAGTTTGAGGCGCCCGCTGAATAAAATCCTCATATTCATATTCCTCTATAATTAGGTTGCCACCATCATTTGGCTTGCTACCTAAGTGCATCTCAGGAAGTCCTGAACAAATAGGCTTTTTCCGCTGCTCAATAAAAACATTCGGCGCAGCTTTCAGATAAAAATTGATATTATCAACCAGTTTCGTATCTTTTTCAGAGAATAATTTTCTACGATTTTTATTTGGTCCGCAGCTAAAACCTATAATTACACAACAAACATGCGCTTTAGAACTGGATTTGCTGTCCCAATAAAAAGTTTGATGAGCAAAATCGATATGAATATTAAACCTGTCATAGATTGGCTTCCAAACTGAAAC
>JAILGW010000112.1 GCA_024696365.1 Alphaproteobacteria bacterium
AAAAAATCGTTCCGAACGGTTTTATATAGCTGTTCGCAACATCAGGGATTTTTTGCATAAGCAAACCAACAACGACGGCAAGTACGAGTGCAATAAAAATTTGCATTGCCAATGACACTTTAATCTTTGAACTTTTCATAAAAAAATTATAACATCAAATGGTCATTTCGCAAGTTTTTTTATTTTAGCCGTGTAGCATTGTATCATTACATGTACTGTAACATACATCGTGTGGCGGAAATCTAATCGCTAAATCTTAATAATTCTTTTCGGTATCGATATATACGCGCGGAACGCGTTTGTTTATTGCGCAAAGAATCTCGTAAGAAATTGTTCCAGCTGATTCGGCTAAGTCTTCTGCGTTAAGACAGTCTTCGCCCGGTCCAAAAATAACAACCTTATCCCAGCGGTGAACATCGTGGTTGTTGCCAAGACATATCATGCACTGATCCATGCAGATTCTTCCGACGACAGGGTACTTTTTGCCGTTTATAACAACATTCAGACCCGGAGAAAAACGGCGCATAAGTCCGTCTGCATAACCGACCGGCAAAACACCGATATCGCAGTCTTCTTCTGCAACCCAAGTTCTATTGTATGAAATTGACTCGCCCTTTTTGAAATGCTTTATTGCGACAACTTGTGTGCAAAGTTCCATGACTGGCTTAAGCTCAGTTTTGCGGTTTTCTTTTTTAGTAAGATATTCGCCAAGTCCAGGCTCCGGAAAATAGCCGTATATTGCAATTCCTGGGCGGACCATATCAAAATGAGCCTCCGGGTAAAGGAAAATTGCACCTGTGTTAGCACAGTGAATAATTCCCGGATCAATTCCAGCTGCACGAATATCGGCAATTGCGTCGTTAAAAACTTTTATCTGCTGTTTTGTATATGCTACATCATCTTCTTCAGGGGATTCCGACGCTGCAAAATGAGTGCAACAGCCTTCCAAATAAAGCCACGGCAGACTATCGATAAGATGAGCGAGCCTTGAAGCATTTTCCGGTTTACAGCCTACCCTGCCCATTCCTGTATCAATTTTAAGGTGAACCGGAATTTTTCTATGCATGTTCTCAGCAACTGAATTAACGCTGATAATAAACTCTTCGTCAAAGACGAGCGGCGTTATCGAGTGAACAAGTAGAAGCGGTATTTCTTCTTTTAACGGAAGACTTAATGACAATATCGGGGCGACTATACCAGCTTCACGAAGCTCGATTCCTTCCTGCACAGAGGCTACTGCCAAGAAAGATGCGCCTGCTTTTATCGATGCGACTGCAACGCGGACTGCACCGTGACCGTAACCGTCCGCCTTAACGGCAACGCACATTTTTGTATTTTTTCCAAGGAAACTTTTTATACAAGCAATGTTATCTCTAAGATTGTCCAAATAAATATTTGCTTTTGTTGCTCTCATAGTGATTTGTATTTTACTCCAGACGTAATAACATATCAACAGGTAAAAACATATGGTGAAACGGTTGTATTTGAATTAATTAGTTGATATAATACTGTATTATTATGCAAGCAATTTTTGTTTCTTGAAATTTTATACAATGTTTCATAACGAATAAAGGATTTTATAATGATATATACAGATACACGTGATAGAAACGTAAAAGTTGATTTCAAAACAGCTGTTATTAAAGGAATGAATCCTGAAACTGGCGGACTTTACATCCCTTCTTTTTTTCCGAAACTTGATGCTTCAATTCTAAATAAAACATCTGCTCCTTCATTCAGAAACATCGCGTTTGAAATTGCACGTCTTTATACTGACGGCGAAATTCCAGAGCCAGAGCTTAACATGATAATTGCGGACTGCTATCCGTTCAATGCTCAGGTTGTTCCGATTGACCCTGTAACATACGTTCTTGAGCTTTTTCACGGTCCTACATGCGCATTTAAAGATTTTGGCGCGCGTTTTATGGCACGCATGATGTCATACTTCAACCGCGACGAGAAAGAACAGCTTCATATTCTTGTTGCGACTTCCGGTGATACAGGAAGTGCTGTTGGAAGCGCATTCCACAAAGTTCCTGGACTTGATGTTACAATTCTTTATCCAGAAGGAAAAATTAGCCCTCTTCAGGAAAAGCAGCTTTCTACATTTACAGACAATGTAAGAGCTTTGCGTGTAAAAGGCACTTTCGACGACTGTCAGAAACTTGTAAAAACAGCGTTCACTGATGCCGCACTCAGAAGAAAGTTAAGACTTTCCTCAGCGAACTCAATTAACATTTCGCGCCTTTTACCACAGAGCTTTTATTATATGTACGCGTCTCTTGTTGTTGCAAACAGAGCGTCGCATGATTCCGGAATTGAGCATCCTTCAATAATAATGTCTGTTCCTTCCGGAAACTTCGGTAACCTAACTTCTGGTCTTATTGCTCGTGAAATGGGCGCACCTATAAAAGGTTTCATTGCCGCAACAAACTCCAACAAAACAATACCAGACTGGATTGCGACAGGTTCCTATGAGCCACGCGCTTCCGTAAAAACACTCTCAAATGCTATGGATGTCGGTGCGCCAAGCAACTATGAGCGCATTCAGGCTATGTACAACCTTGATGAAGTAAAGAAACTTTTTGCTAGCTACTGGCTTGACGACAAAGGCACAAGCGACGCAATCCATGAGTGCAAACAGAAAACTGGCTATGTAATTGACCCGCATGGAGCAATCGGCTGGAAAGCATGGGACGACATCCGCCGCAATGCAATGCTTAATCTTGTTTCTGGTTTCCCGAACGATTTCAACAATCCTGGATTAACGCCAAATATTCCTGATTGGGCAAACGATGTTGTCGACAAGAAATCTGTAGGTATCGTTCTGGAAACAGCTCATCCTGCAAAGTTCGGTGAAATCGTAAAGAAAGCTACTGGCAGCGATCCATTGCTTCCGGACAGACTCGAAAGAGTTCTTTCATTACCGGACAGAGCTATTCCGATGGAGAACAATTACGAGACATTCAGAGATTGGCTCGTCTCTAATTTGTAGTAAAAAATACGCAGAAAAATGCGTAAAAGAGCAGAAAGCTATTGACCAAAAACAGCCTTTTTGCTATATTGCATATGTCTTTGAGACAAAGGACACAGCAACATTTGCGGCAGTCGTATAACGGCTCATTACCCCAGCCTTCCAAGCTGGAGACGAGGGTTCGACTCCCTTCTGCCGCTGTTAAAGGGACTTTCATACAGGAAGTCCTTTTTTGTTTTAAATATTCTTTTTGAAATAATGAAGGAGTCGAAGCGAAGTTGCCGCGTCGACAGACGAAAAGGCGGCATGGATGCCACCGGCAGGCAACGTAGCCGGTCTGGAAGGAGCCCTCAGGACGAGGGCGACTGGAAGGCGACTCCCTTCTGCCGCTCTACTAAGCGAGGACATTAATTGTTCTCGCTTTTTTTTTCGCAATAACAATGCGGAGTTTGTGTTAATACATGATCCGCAATGTTCATTATTCAGTTGTTATTGTTGATTGTATCCCAGGCGCATTTTGCGGCTGCTTGCTCCGCTTCTTTTTTGCTTTTCCCCT
>JAILGW010000031.1 GCA_024696365.1 Alphaproteobacteria bacterium
GTCTACCTCTATCATGCCGACATTTTTATTATCGACATTATATAACGGTCTAACAGAGCACCCGACACAAAACAAAAAAATTAAAAATTTATACCACAAAGTTAATTATCTTTCCTTTTATAAATATACGCTTTCTAACGGTTTTTCCGGCAATGGCGTTCTGCACATTTGGCAGGGCCAATGCTTTTTCGAAAATTATATCTTCGCCATCATCAATACCGACGCTGACAGTTCCACGCAGTTTGCCGTTGACCTGCACAGGAAGATTTATCTCGGTAACGCACAGGTACTTTTCGTTGTATGATGGCCAAACATGTTCAGAGACAATACCTTTAAATCCGAGTTCAGACCATATCTCTTCGCAAATATGAGGGGCAATCGGCGCCATGAGTTTCACCAAATCACGCATTAGCACGGAGAACAATTCTTCGTTGCCCTTAACGTCATCCAACACAGAATAAATCGCGTTAACGCTATCACGAATGAACGCAACTGCTTTGTTCATCATTCTGCTTTCAATAGCATCGGTGACATCTTTTATCGTCTGATGGAATCCCTTGTACACTTTTTGTAGATTTTCCGGCAGACTTTCTACATTGATTTCGTTCGTGCACTTTTCAGCGCTGATTCCAAAAGACTTCAGATAGACGAACAAACGCCAAACGCGGTTGATAAATCTCCAGCAGCCCTCTAAGCCCTCGTCCGACCACGGAAAATCCCTATCTGGCGGAGCATCGGAAACGACAAACAAACGCAGAGAATCCGCACCGTATGATTTTACAATCATATCCGGATCAACGACGTTCTTTTTTGATTTGCTCATCTTTTCCAAACGACCGACGATAACTTTTTCACCACCGTTTATCGTTTCAAAAGTGCCGTCAGGATTCTTTTTTACCTCGCTCGGAAATAACCAATCGCCGTTTTCCTTGCGATATGTCACACTGCAAACCATACCCTGCGTGAACAGATTCTTGAACGGCTCACGTACATTGACGAGCCCACACTCTGCAAGCGCCTTTGTAAAAAATCTGGCGTATAAAAGGTGCAAAATCGCGTGCTCAATACCTCCGACATACTGATCCACTTGCATCCAGTAGGAAGTGTCCTCTTTCTTTAACAAATCGGTGGCATCATCTGAACAGAAACGCAGAAAATACCACGATGAATCAACAAATGTATCGAGAGTATCTGTTTCCCGTGTCGCATCTTGTCCACACTTCGGACATTTTACATGCTTCCACTTTTCATGAGCCTCAAGTGGATTTCCCGTTCCTGAAAAAGTCACATCAGCTGGCAATACTACCGGCAAATCTTTCTCATCCAGAGGCACCATACCGCACTTTTCGCAGTGCACCATCGGAATAGGACATCCCCAATATCTCTGTCTGGAAATTCCCCAATCCCTCAACTTGAAAAAAATCTCTCTCTTGCCGAGATTCATTTCGCAAATTTTATCGATAACGGCGTGACGCGCTTCTTTCACTGACAATCCGTTCAGGAAATCGGAATCCATTAAAACACCGTCCTCGACATAAGGTAATTCCTCTGAACCGTCAGACGCTTTTACCACTCGAATAATCGGCAAGTTATACTTTACAGCGAAATCGTAATCTCTTTCGTCATGGGCAGGCGTCGCGAAAACTGCCCCCGTTCCGTAATTCATCAAAACGAAATTCGCGATATAAACCGGCAACTGTTTATCCAAAAACGGATGTTCAACCGTCAATCCCGTATCGATGCCCAACTTCTCTTGCTTATCCAAGAATTCCTGAGCAACCGTGCCTTTTTTAAACTCATCGATAAACGCTTTTATCTGCGAATTAGTTCCAGCCAATTGTTTGGCTAATGGATGATCCGGAGAAATCGCGAGATAAGTCGCACCAAAAATTGTTTCTGGTCTGGTAGAAAACACGACGATTTCACCACCGTTACTACACTTGAAATGAATAGAACAGCCTTCCGATTTACCTATCCAATTGCGCTGCATTGTTTTTACTTTTTCTGGCCAACCGTCAAGTTTATCTATCTCGGAAAGCAATTCATCCGCAAAAGCCGTTATTTTGAAAAACCATTGCGACAGCATTCTCTTTTCGACAGGAGCTCCTGAACGCCAACCTTTTCCATCAATTACCTGTTCATTCGCTAAGACGCAATTATCGACAGGATCCCAATTAACCTCTGATTCTTTTCGGTAAATCAGACCTTTTTTATACATAGCGAGGAATATCTTCTGCTGGAATCCGTAATATCTTTCATCACACGTAGCAAATTCACGCCCCCAATCATAAGAAAAACCAAGCGACTGAATTTGTTTTTTCATCACAGAAATATTCTGATACGTCCAGTCTTTCGGATGACATTTTTGCTTTAAGGCTGCATTTTCTGCAGGAAGACCGAAAGCATCCCAACCAACAGGATGCAAAACAGAGAAACCGTTTGCTTTCTTAAAACGAGCCAGGACATCTCCAATCGTATAATTTCTGACATGCCCAATATGCACCTTTCCTGAAGGATACATAAACATTTCCAACATATAATACTTCGGTTTTTTACCATCACGCTTAGCCGCAAATGATTGATTTTCCATCCAAAATTTCTGCCATTTAGGTTCTACAATAGAAAAATTATACGGGGTAATTTCAGAAATATCTAAAGACATCTAGCACTCCAGTAAAATAAAAGAGCCGCCGCGGCTCATGCCCCTTAGTAATGATTAGAATAAAACACAACCACAAAACTACAAAAGGACCTAACCATTACGGCACAAGTCGACGACGACACCTTCAGTGTACACAAAAATCTAGCACTGTAAAAGTTTTTTTTAATTTGAAAGAATTATCTTGCATTGTCCATATATCTCAGGACATTAAGATAACCGGCAATACTTCCAAAAATGAAAAACATTATAAAAAATAACGGGAATTTATCGAAGTATTTATCCAACCATTGCCCGATAAAAACCCCGACAACAATTGCAGATGCAAATTCAATTCCGCAAGTCGCAACATTTACTAATTTTTTTTCTTCTTCTTTTTTCATTTTATAAGTTTACAACATCTTGCAAATCACTTGAAGCGGCTACTTCCACCCCATCATTCTCGTTTGAAGTTTCAACAACTTCTGCGTTTCTTTCTTTTAATGGGAGTGAACAAATCACACTAGTTCCATCATTTACATCAGAAGAAATATTCAGAGAGCCACCGTGCAATTCAATTAATGAACGGACCAGAGGCATACTTATGTTATTCGAATCAGGATTCAAGAAATTTACTGTATTAGAACGGCTGAAAACTTTTTTCTTTCCGTTTTTACCGAGTCCGATTCCCTCATCCTTTACGATAATTTTTATATTCTTATCATCCACAGCAACACGAATATCAACCTTCCCCCCAGGTGGTGTAAATTGAAGAGCATTAATCATAATATTGAACAACGCCTGCTTAATACGCGTCTTATCTCCATTAAATTCAGGCACATCTTCAGCAAAGTGAGAAACAATCTCCACACTCTTTCCCGCTGCTCTTTTATCAACACTTGAGATAACTTCGTTAACGACATCCTGAATAGAAAATTGAGATAGCTCCAGCTTCACAGAGTCTATATCTATTGAAACCATTTCCAACAGGTTATTAATCAATTGATGAAGTTGATTCGATGCTCCCAAAATACAACGACAATATTCAAGCTGCTTATCATTTAATGCCCCAAAATACTGATGCATCAAGAGTTCAGCGAAGCCTATCAATATATTAAGAGGCTCTTTTAATTCAGTAGAAATACCAGACACAAATTCAAATCTCAGCTTCTGCGCCGTTTTTAATGCCTGATTTTTTTCCATAACAGCACGTTCAACAACACATGTATCCGTTATATCGATAAAGCTATGCATATGCGCTCCATCAGGTAACGGGACATATGAAAACAATATGACCGAATTATCTTTTTTCAGTAACTTTCCTGTTTTTGTAATTCTATCCGTCAGATTGCTTATGGCATTTTCTTTAAACGCTTCCCAATCTGCTCCGTAGTCTAACTCTTCTTTTATCGCATCCAACATTTCTGAAAGATGCATTCCCTTCATATTAGATAAATCTTGTGCTTCCAACTTCCACATCTTCAACATTGCGTTATTGACTATCTTCAGACGATTGTCACTGCCAAATACCATAACGCCTTCGTAAAGGTGGTCTATTGTTTCTTTTTGAACTGCAAGTAATGTGCTGTTTTTGCGTTGCAAAGCCAAAGAATCTGTGACATCTTCGTACATAAACAATAATCCACCCAACGGATATGGAGCTATCACCAAACGTAATGTCTTTCCATTCGGCAAATGCATAAGTTGTTGGATAGGACTTGTTACTGACGTAAATAATGCCAATTGTTCTTTTTTAAACACCTGGAAATCGGCATATTCTGGCAACTGTCTATTATCTCGGCACTCATCCAGTATTTCACTAAATGACGGATTCGCATGCAACCAGTTAGTTTCCAATTTCATTAATTTCTGATATGCACTGTTAAAAAACGTCAATCTAGTATTTTCTCCGAAAATCGCAATTGCCGTTGATAACGTTTCCAAAACCTCACAGTTAGCAGTAACAACTCTATCTAAATTCGAAGACAAATTTTCTTCAGCTGTGACATCTATAGCGAAGCCAACAGTATTTTCGTTCGAAACTGGATTTTCGTTTATATTTAACTTCCTGCGCGTTCCATTGATAACAACAAATTGTGATATTGATTGTGGCCGATTACATTTTCTTGCATTTTCCGCAAGAGAGTGTCCCTGACCGAATAAACTACCAGCAACTAACGGAACATTGTCCAGTAAAACTTTTTCAACATCAATATCCAAAAAGTCAGCGTATGTTTTATTGCAGTACGTGATATCAGACTTATCGTTACGACGCCAAACCGGTATCGGCAAAGTATTCAGTACCTCGTACAACATTTCTGTTTTTTCCCGTGTAGCCTTCAATTTGGCCTCCATGGTCGACATTAACCCAGAGGACGTCGTAATATTTGCACACCATAAAACGACCGTTTCTATTCCATCGATAATCATTCGAGCGCCAGTTATTTCTATCTTATTATCATCGGAATTAGTCCTCACAACGATTTTAAAACCGGTACCGACCTTTTTCAATTTATTGAAGCGAAACGAAAAATCCTCTGCATCCTCTCGAACAATGGCATTTAATATATCCGATACATTAATATCTCCGGCAGATTTAATGCCGAAAAACATTCTCGCTTTTTTAGAAGCTCCGATATACTCGTTATTTATGCTCCAGGCTATCCATGCATCACTTGACGAAGACAAAATCGCTTGATAATGACAAAGCATTTCTCGAAATCTGATCGCATCATATCTTGAATTGTAAATGCCATGTAACAATAAAAGCGAGGCACACGCCAATACACTCGACGTAAGAAATGCCGACTTTGAAAATATCAAGCAGGTTATGCCGAACAGAACGAGCAGTAAACCAGCCAAATCGATCTTAGACCAAATTTTCATTCTCTACATCTTCTGCATATGCACTTTCATTATCGATAAAATTTATATAAAAAACAAGCATAAATCGCGACAATTTTAACAAATGCAATAAACTTTTAAATACAAACTCTAGCTAATGTTACGACAGTAACGTTTTTTGCTCCATGCTTCTTTAGCACTTTGGAACATTCATTAGCCGTTGCTCCAGTCGTAAAAACATCATCGACCAGAATGACATTTTTTTCATACATGTTTTCGGTCATTCCGAAAGAACCTGATAAATTTTTTAATCTTTGTTTGCGGTTCAATCCTTCTTGCGGTTTCGTTTCCTTTACTTTTTTTCAACAAGTCAGGGCCATATTTAACACCACTTATATTACTTAGTTCTCGTGCCAGCAATTCCGCTTGATTGTACTTTCGCTTTAACCTTTTCCAAAAATGAATCGGTACGGGAATAATAATATCGGCTTTCGCAAACATATCTTTGGCAGATCGATACATCCAACTTGCCAATAATCCCGCAATGTAAGTCGTATCTCCGTTTTTGAATTTCAAAACGATTTTTTTAGAAACATCATTATATTCAAAAACTGATACTGCTCTATCAAAATACGGTTTTTGAGATAAGCAATCCGCACACACTCCTTCGCAATCAATTTCAAACGGTAACCCGCAAATACGACATTTTGGTTCAGATATCCACTTTATCTGCTTCCAACAATTTGGGCATAAGCCTTCAGTATCGACGAATTCCCCGCAGCAACAACAAGTTAAAGGAAAGCATAAATCTTTTAAAAAATTCAAAGTTTTCGCAAAAAAAGTCACCATTGTTAACCTATAGTTAGTTTGTTACGCTATTATAGTTATGCGTAAGTGTAGTTATTGTAGGAAAAGGTTATGAATTTTTTATTAAATACAGCATCTCACGGAGATACAAATGCCGCTTTGCTTTCAATTGGCGTATCTTTTTTCTTAGGTATTGTAATAGCAATTGCCTATTATGTTTCTAAAAAATTCACAGACTCAGAATTTCGAAAATTGAAAAATATTGAAAACGCATTTTTTGATAGGGTAATTATCGTGGCGTTTTCCGCACTTATATCTGTTGTGATTATGGTAATCACCATATTGCTGACAAAGTTGATGTTAGCATCATTTATAAATACGGAATTATTGTTTACTGATACGTATTGCCGACTGATAGTCGCCTTACCCGTCATATTAACAATATGTTATGCACTGATTGCACCTGGGCACGATTCCGTACGTCCATTTGATTTTTCATCCAAAGACGCGCATGTATTATTTCAAAAATTATCAAGAATAGTCATAATTTCACTCGCGATGATAATTATTGGACAAGCCGTGTCTTTACTATTACCTGAGCAATCCGCACATATTTTTGAACATTCGTTCGGAGTGCTATCCTGCATATACTACTTCATTGAAATGTATTTAGCGCGTTCTTTAATAGAAAAATGCCTTTACATTCCCGCATCAGAAGCAAAATCTCAATCTGTGAAATTGGTAATATTCATCAATAGAAAGTTTTCGCTAATATTGCTAATGGGAATGCTTTCCGTAATCGCAGTTAATTATCTCGCGTTTAATTCTGAAGTCACATTTTTAGCGAATATGAAGGAATTATTCTGTATTTTGGTTGCGATGCTAGTAACACAAATGATTATTTCAGCGGTTCTAAACGCTGTTTTAAAAAAATTTGAGACAATGGCGAAGGAAGAGCGTCCATATCGTGCGATATCTGCCCGACAGAAAAATTTTATTTGGATTTGCGACGTTTTAATATTGTTCACATACTTATTCCTTATCTGCGTCGCTCTTCAATATTTCGGAATAAATGTAAAAGAACACATA
>JAILGW010000029.1 GCA_024696365.1 Alphaproteobacteria bacterium
TGTAAGGCTTGCCTTACCTTGAAAAAGCCCTCCCAATTAATGACCAAGAGAGCCCTGCGGCCGTCAGCAATTGCCTGCCGAATCGTCGACAGCAACACGCCGTAATAATTGCCGTAGACTTCTGAAAATTCCACAAATTCATTTCTATTGGCACGAGCTAGAAAATCTTCCTTATCAAGAAAAATATAATCTCGCCTATCTTGCTCTCCACTTCGCATGGGGCGAGTTGTACATGTAATTATTCTCGTTAAGGTTGGATCTATCTGCAAAACCCTTTCGACTACCGTGCTCTTTCCGACAGCCGAAGGGCCTGAAATTACGAATAATGTTCCTCGTTTACTCATCTGTTTGCCTGCACAATTTTTCCCATCATACAGGTTTTATTGCTTTTCTTGAAGCCTACCTACCTGCTGATATGCGATATGTGCCCATGAGCCGAATGTCTTTCCTACTCAACTTTATTTTATGAGACACTCCCCCTAAATCTTTTGTAGCTGTTTTGCCCAACGACATATTCGCTTCTAAGCCGGCTCCTAATTTACTATTAATTTTGTACTCACCTCCGAGTCCAATGACCGGGATAAATTTACTAACATCAACTTTGCTAACATCGGCTCCACTGTAACTGTAAACATATGTTCCGCCAAGCTTTGATAGCCCCGCTTTCAAGAACAAAATAGAATTGTAACGCGGCATTAAATACCCTAATTTAACAGACATATTTGGCGTTAAAGCTTCTGATTCCAATTTTCCTTTTTTCAGTGCGGCATTGCCATAGGTCCCTACAGTATCCGTGTCGTATGCACGGTTCAAATCTGTCCAATTACCATCTTTTTTCTTCTTTTTATTGATATCCGCACTAATATCAACGCCAATTAAAAAACCTTTTCTGAACGCTTTAGCATACTCCACACCAACGGATAGGCTGAATATGTTCATTTTATTTTCTGTGTTCTCAGAAGTTTTTGCCGTACAAGCCTGATAGTTCATCGTTTGGAATACCATCCCGATAAAACCACGAAAACCATCGAACGTAACTGCATCCACCTGCGCAGCTTCACTTATGTCTGCGTATATTGTAGGTTCCAAGCCTTCATCATCAGCAAAAGCGGTAAAAGCATTTAACGCGACGACAAAACTAAGTACTTTTCTCATGTCATCTTTCTCCTTAAGTGACCTTTGTTGTTATTCTATTAAAAATTTAAACTATTTTCAACGAATGCCGAAAGAAATTGCAAAAACAAATTTAGAAACGAAAAATGTTTTTAATCCTGCGAACATACTTGACATATAAGGGAAAAACTTCATACTGATTATATGGTGTAGGTGTTTAGCTGCAACAACGATTTTCTGAAATGATAGCGAGAAGACGCAATGAAGATAACGAAAAAGTACGTATTTACAATAGCTATGATTGGATTGTTTGCTGATAGCGTGGCAATGATTCCTTCTTTGGCGGCTCAAAGAACTTCTTCCGGAAAATTACATCAATTAGCGTTGGCATTTAGAATGCAATTACCGACCGAATATGACCTTTTAGAATTTCGACAAATACCTGGTAAAAATGCAAATGGTGATATTTCATCCTGTGCCGTATCTCCTGATACTTCAGATAACGAGGGAGAACTTCCATCTTTCTACGAAAGGTCTCTTTTTGGGACACAGCCGGAAAGCCCTGTCGCAGAGAATGCATTGGCACCGTACTATCTGCCTTTAAGTGCAACTGCTGACACATCTGAAAAAGCCAAAAACTTTTCACGTTCAGAAGATGACGGTTATAGTGGAGATGATGAACCATTAGCAGATTCTGACGAGGATACCGGAAATCCATCTGAAGAGATCAGTAATTGCGAATATCCAATTGTGCAGCAACAAATTAATACCACTAATTCTGCCGTAATTTTAGAGATTCAGGAGCGTATGCAAGAGTTGGTTAAAGCAACGACGGCAGAGTACGAGCAAAGCCTGGAGGAAGCAGATCAAGGTGAACCCGTATTGAGGAATAAAGAAGATCCATTGGAATATCAGCGCATGCTTGTGCGCAAGATCAGAAATGAATTTCCATTATTGTTCCAGAAATATGATGAGAGAAATTTTAGCATCTGGAGAGAAACGCTTTTAATGTATGGTTATCCAAGTTATTACATACCATTGGGAAAGGCATTAGACCTTTCATGGTTTTTGGATAATCAAGCGGATTTTCTGATTCCAACTAAAAAGTTGAATAAACTACAACGGCAAGAGTTTATGCTTCGACAGTCATCACAAATTTTGTCGCAAAGTTTAAGCAAGAAAGATGATATTTGGGAGCTTGAGTCGAGCATATCACAAGCCGTACCTACAACTATTGAAGGAGCTGAGCTGCAGGATGAGCTTTTTAAGGCATGTAATGATATATATACTTCTTGGAGTATATATCGCGTGATTGCATTAACATCAGGAAAAATCCGAATGCTGGAGTTATTGGAAATAATGATGAAAGATATTCCTGGTTTTAAAGAACCATTTGCTAACGGCGATTTCGAGAAAACTTTTAAAATAATAGAAGGTTCTATACCCATGACGAAGAGCCGACGCACAAAACTGGCCAGTTTTAAGGAGGAATACATGTTAGCATGTCGCATGATTCGACAGTTAGATAATGGACCGTCGTCTCTCGGAAAACTGGCAGAAGCTATTCCGGAATTTAAGGCAGCTTATGAAAGAATGAATTTTGATAAGCTCCGTGACATGTTACGTATAACGACTCCACAAACTCTGGCAGGACAAGATGCGCGGAGACGGCTTAGAAAAGCTTGCGTGGCCTGGCACTATTTGTATCTCGCAGAAACTCAGCCTTTCGTTGTCGCGGCATTAAATGGTGGGCAGGATCTTCATACTACATTAGAAATTATCATGGGAAAGGCGGATTTACCTATAAATGTTAGAGGGTGTTATATTGCGAGCAAAGAACGGTCTTTAATTAATGCCAACGATATATTTCATCATGGAAAAAAACGGCTAACACCTGGTGATGCATATTTGTTGATCGGCGGTTATAATAATGAATGTTGGGCAGCTTATAAGAGACATCGCATTTCTTGGCTGATGGAGATGTTAAAACAAGCGGCTCTGCAAACGACCGAAGGAAGAAAATTGCATGCGGATTTAATGGAACAGATGACATCTGAAGTTTGGAACTTCGCATGGCAGTTAGATAATTCAAAAGAAGATTTCTCGTTGGAAGATTTTGCAACTGAAAAATTTCCCTCGTTTAAAGACGCGTATGCTGCGCGGGATTGCAAAGCTTTATCTACATTTATAGAAAGAGCTAAACCATTTACGCTAGCTGGATTACGACGTTATGAAGGGTTGAAGAAAGAAATTGCTGCGTCCTTACCTTATTAACTTTAAATTAATTAATTCATGGTTATATAAAGGCAGTTTCATCTGTAGAGGATATAGTGGGTAACTGGTTACGTACTTATAAGTTAGAGATAATTCTGCTCACGATTATGAGCGTTTTTCTGAGCATTGTAACTTATTTACAACTGCAAGGATGTTGCATCACATTCTTAGATAATGACGACTATATGCGGTTAGTACGAATTCAGGATTTTTTCGATAGCCATCAAAATCTAGCAGATCATATTATCGAAAGAGGGAATTATCCATTTGGGTGCGATTTACATTGGACTCGATTTTATGATTTTTTCCTGATTATTCCCGCATATATTGTGAAGTTATTTATTGGCTCTTCGCATGTTGCAATCAAATATGTCGGATTCGTCATTTCTCCTGTAATGAAAGTAGTTACCGCGACATTATTGTTACGCTTATTTCAGAAGTTAATGAAGAACGAAAGCGCGTTTTTAGCCACGGTACTCTTTATCGCATACCCGTTATTATTCAACGTGTTTTCATTTGGCAGGCCAGATCATCACGCGTTTATTATGCTGTTTATAGTACTGTATATGTGCAACTTAGCGTCTGTTATTGAAACAAAATTCAAAGACCATATTGCAATAGTGCGCGTTGCCGTAACAGCTTCGTTATGTATATGGATATCTCCTGAAACTTTGATTCCGTTGCTACTTAGTGATGCTGTTCTTTTCATCTCTACATTTTTCGATAAGGATCAGACTAACGGGCTAATAGCAAAAAATTTGCTGACCGCCGTATTTTTGGGAATCATAGTTTTTATCTTTGCTCCAATACATTATGAAGATTTAATGGCGATATTCGCCCTGTTTATTACAGCCTCACTTGTTTTATATGAAAAAAAGTGGGGAGCAATTGTCGGTTTTATCCTAGCTTTAGCCTTGATACGAGTGTACGGAGCATATTTTACAGTAGAATACGACAAAATTTCCGTTGTCCACGTCTCGCTGTATTTAGCTAGCACCGTTTTTTTCGGTATAAATGTACAATTTCAAAAACTAAAGGTCTCATATAGAACATTATACTACGCACTTTCATTATGTTTCATCGGCGTTTTGTTTCTCGTTACTTATCCTCGTTTTTTGTACGGAATGAGTGGAGACGTTAGTAGCTACGTTAAAACTATCTGGCTAAACCGGATTTCTGAGATGCAGTCTCCATTTCAACACGGGGAATACATTTCGTTTGCGTTGTATTGTGCAATTGTCGCATTCGCAACTCTCATTAAGCTGCAACAACTTAGCTCAAAAGCGTTTTCCTCCAGCGTCCTTTGGTGGACAGTCGTCATAATATCTACGTGCTATACAATATGTTCGGGATTTTCGTGTAGAATGTTACCGTACTCAATACTTTTTAGCCTTCCGATAATCGTGAGTATATGTATGGAATATAATCCGTTAGCAAAATTGCATAGATATTGGAGAATTTTTTTAGCCTTTTTCTGTACAATACTATTCGTATTTTGTTCTACAATTTTAGATAATTGTACAGATTCTGACGAAAGCGAAAAAAATAAAGGATATACCGAAGAAGAATTATTTACTGAGCTTGATAAATTAAGCCCAACCCCCGTTGTAATTATGGCGCATTCCGATGATGGAGCCAAGATATTGTACTATACAAAACATAAAGCAGTTGGCGCGCCGTATCACAGGCAACAACAAGGAATTATATCTGCATATGAAGTCATGGAGGCAGCTTACAATCGAGAAGTAGTAAATTCGCATCTGCGGAATACTGAGTCAGCATACATTTTAATCAGAAAGCCATCTCCTGATGCGAATAAACATGATTTACCGCATATGATTGCTAACGGCAAAATTCCAAGCGGTATGACGCGGGTCGAATTACCGAAAAAATTTGACGATATTATCGTGTTAAAAATCGATAAAAGAAAAATTTAATTTTATTAAATTGTCGCGCGCGCTGTTTTTCTGATATACATGTGATGAATTTTATATCGGAGATGATATGCGCGCATTCGTTCTTATGATTTGTAGTGTGTTAGTTTGTCAAGCGTCAAATGGTTCGCTGTCTCTGACTAAATATCCTCGCAGTTTTGGAACAATTATACCGCTTTCACCAGTCAAACCTAAGATATAGATGATGTACGAAAACAAGGCATTGTACCAATGTCCGAAAAATATGCTGATTCCTCTCTCCCCGCGGAATTTCAAACGCCAGAAGACGATTCGGGGTCACCATCAGGCACAACTCAGGGAGTTAAAAGAGCGAACGCCGTCCAAGGTGTCAATAGTCGGTCAGCAAAACAAGATACGGGCAAGGCACAGAATGGCGCCGTCAGAAAAGGACGGAAGTTTTTTCCACATCCAAGAGAAAAATCGGAACAAAATGTACATAGCGACCTTCACAGGAAACCATCTGAGAAAGGCGGACGCTCCCAATTAGTTTCTCATCGGCGTACTCAACACAGATACGAGGATGCGTTACGAAATTTAGCCGGTTTAGTAGATTTCAATAAAAATCTTACCAACGCAGTTCCTCCGGATATTGTCCGTCGACAAAAAGGCATGAATAAAAGAGACGATATGCGGCGAATAATTGCTCGTAATTTTGATTCTAAGAGCCGCTCCGCTGTGTGGGAAGCAATACTTCGCGCAATAACAGATAATCCAACGAATTTTTGCAATCCAACTGGAGACAGCGTAATTCAAAAGGCGAAAATCCGCGCAAAATTTAATCATTATAGCGATATGAGAAGGGGGCCACTTTACGTGAGTCCACAACAACGATACTTGCACGAAGTTGGCGAGCAGGTGCTTCAAGATATTAGACAGCTAAGCGGTCCATCAGGCAATGGGAAAACTGGAAGGCCTCAGGTGCCGTCATACTTTCATTTTTCCCAAGTATCTAGCACACTATCATTTTCCCAACGATGGCCATATAGACCTTAGCAACAGCGGTTCAAGAAATCTAAGGCACCTTGCAATATGTACGTTGCAGCGCCCTTGTCTATAACTTTTTTGCGTTTTTTGCGAGACAGGTCTGCCTGTATCATAATAGATTCGACGGCACTAGTAGAAAAACGCTCGTCCCATTTCGCGTAATCTACGGGAAGATATTCGTACAGTTGTGTAATAAAACTTAAAACTTTTTCGCACTGAGGCCCCGCGATGCCGTTCATTTGGACAGGCCAACCGAAAATTATCAGCCCAATTTTATAGAGCTTGAGAATATCAACTACCCGTTCGAAATCTTTTGAGTATCCTTTCCTTTCTAATGTAGTGATTCCTGTAGCAATACGAATACCTCTGTCGGATACAGATATACCCACAGTTTTGTCTCCAACATCTAAACCGACAACAACTTTTTCAGTGGCGATTAACTCTGAAATTTGAACGGTCTGTAATTCTTTTATAAAAAAATCACTCATCTTAACCTTTTTTAAAGTTACATTACATAAAATTTGGATGTTTTGGTAGTAGAAGAGGGTAATCCGATGTTATCTAGGCAATCTTTGGATATTTTAATCGATCTGATAGAAATCAAATTAAGCGCAATAATTGTTCAAGATAAAGACGATTTACGTGAAGTTATGAAACTCAGAAAATGTCGTCGTGAGCTTATGGAGTCCAGAAAAAAATGTGCTATTCATCACGTCGAGGAGAATGAAGAACTTCCTGATACAAAGGGAATTTTATCATCTGTTTATTAACATAGCGGAGAAGTTTATGAAATTATCGCCGTATTATGCTTCTGTCTGTATCTTTGCTGGGTGTTTATCTGGATGCGCAAATCAATCTACAGAAATCCAAAATCCCAAATGGTATGCGTACGATGAGTTAGTACAATTACGTGCCCAATATGTTGATACGCAAAATATTCAACGATTGCGATTAGCCGATGTAAAAGACACTTTGGATTTATCAGACCTTACAGGTTTGCAGGAATTGTACATTTCAAACTCCGATTGGCGCAAAATTAAAAATATTCCTTCCACATTAAGCGTATTGGATATAGAAAATGTTTCTAACTTTACTTACAACAAAGAACATTTCAAAAACCTGAAAAAAATAGCGATACATGACTGTGCGAATTTCTCCTTGGTACCATCCGACACTGTGACGGATCTGTTTATTGATGTCTGCCAGAATGTGACTCTTCCAAGCATTCCCAATAATTTGCAAGCATTAAGAATCGTTGATACGACTTTCACGCAAATGACTACTTTAAATCTGGAAGGGTTCACTAAACTGAAAAAATTAATCCTGCATGGTGGTAATAAGTTGCTTGTAGCCGGAAATTTGCCACAGAATTTAGTTGAAATAAGTATACTCAACAACTCTATGCAGTATAACGTATTCGATGTTTCAAAAATTGAGCACCTGCAGAAGTTCGCTATTACGAATGTTGTGAACATAATATTAGGAAATAACTCCGAACTAAAGGAAATGCAAATTTTCGACAGTAAAAACACTCATATTTCAGGCGCATTACCGCAATCCCTGGAGTGTATCGAAGTTCGAGACACGTCATTCCGAAATG
Source organism: Alphaproteobacteria bacterium (assembly GCA_024696365.1). Classification (GTDB taxonomy): domain Bacteria; phylum Pseudomonadota; class Alphaproteobacteria; order UBA3830; family UBA3830; genus JAILGW01. The sequence continues at coordinate 7,927 of JAILGW010000029.1, forward strand.
GTGAAGTCTTACGCGTAAGTAAAGCTACCGAAGTCAGCCTCGATGGATGTAAAAACGTAAAAGTCGAAAAAGCTCACTGAGTTTTTTTGCGAATAATTACACGTTTTACACGACGCGGATCTGCCTCGACTATTTCAAATTCTATTCCCGCCGGATGATAAAGTGTTTCCCCGCGAGTTGGCATTCTGCCTGCAATAAGTGTTGTTAGCCCTCCAAGAGTTTCAATATCCGGCTCATCGTCATTTTCTTCCGTAAACGGTTTAAGCAACTCTGTTTTTAAGAGCTCTTCACACTCACTCAACGGCATTTTTCCGTCAGCTATCCAAGAACCATCAGGCCTTTTTGCTATCTGCGGGAATAATCCTTGGCTTTGCTGAATTTCTCCGACAATTTCCGAAACGACATCTTGCAAAGTTACAAGTCCGTCTATCCCGCCGAATTCATCGACAACCAGCGCCATGTGGTTTGCTGACGCTCGAATTTCGACCAGCAACTCTATCAGTTGGATACTCGGGACAACGTAAATTACTTTTTTCAATAGACGCTTAATATCAAACGATTTCGGATCACGAATGTACGGAAGGAAATCTCTTACTCGCACTATACCTAAAATGTT
>JAILGW010000063.1 GCA_024696365.1 Alphaproteobacteria bacterium
GAAAGAATCGTTGTCTGAGTATGAGTTTTACGTCTATCAATTAGTGATATTCCTAATTGGACAAGTAATAGTTTCAGATTTACTATACAGGTTTGTTGAAAAACCGTTTAGAAAACATAATAATTAGATGAAAAGGGAGAAAGAAAATGAAAAGGGTTTTATATATTGCTTTGTTTGCAGCGCTAACTGGATGTGCTGGAAATGACACGTCATCTGATTCAATGGTAAGAATAGCTCAAAAAGCCAGAAATAGCGGCAATACTGAAGCAGCTGTCAGTTTTTACAATAAAGCGATCTCAATAGATAGCAGTAATGCGCTTGCCTATTTAGGGTTGGCAGAAACATACATTGATATGAATTTGTTGGATGCAGCTGAAGAGCATATCAAAAAAGCTGAAGCAAGCGGTATTTCGCCCGAAAAGGCGAATTATTTAAGAGGAAAAATATTTTTATTGCGTGGAGATACCGTATCAGCAGAAAAGGCGTTTTTGAAATGTCAATCTTCTACAGACGCGTTAAATGCCTTAGGTGCAGTGTATGATGGACGCGGAGAGCATGCAAGAGCACAAAAGTTATACAAACAAGTAATTGCAAGAAGTCCGAACTACATAGATGCATATAACAATATGGGATTATCCCTAATGTTAGAAGAAAAGTATAAAGAAGCGATTTTTTATCTCGAAAATGCCTGTTCCCTACCTGAAGCAAATGCTGCATATCGGAGCAACTTAGCATTGGCGTATGGTCTTTCAGGGCAAATAGAAAAAGCTAAGATAGTATATCAGCAGGATTATGAGGGCAAAGTTCTAGAAAATAAGATTGCTTATCTGGAAGAACTGATTGCTGCACGGAGTTAGTTTGCATAAAATCGCCCAAAAAAATCACTATTGATTATTAAAATGGTATGATTTTTGTGATTAATGTTTTGTACTATACAAAACCATAAAAACGCGGCTATTTAGTTGCTGCTTAATTTCCGGTTGATACTTTCGAAAAAAATGGTACGATTTTAACCGTAAGCGTGAGTGTACAATGCAGATTACCGAAAATATTTTACGGAAAGATACCGATATAGATAAAGAGCTTCAGTCTCTGAATGCTGAGCAGTATGATGCTGTTGTCACTCTTGATAGGCCCCTACTCGTCCTTTCTGGGGCGGGAACGGGTAAGACCAAAGTTCTGACTACAAAAATCGCATACATTATCGAAAACGGTTTTGCTTTTCCGTCTCAGATTTTGGCGGTTACGTTTAGCAATCGTGCCGCCCGCGAAATGAAAGAGCGTCTGTTCGGTATTACAAGCAGCGCTATGGGCGTTTGGCTCGGGACCTTCCATTCCATATGCGCCAAAATTCTCCGTTCTCATGCAGAAGCCGTTGGCATAAGCAGAGATTTCACAATTCTCGATGCCGATGATCAATTGAAAGTCGTTAAACAAATTCTGAAAGAAATGAATATCGACGCAAAAGCGGCTCCGGGCATAGTCGCAAAAATTTCACGTTGGAAAGACAAAGGCATTTCGCCCGATAATCCGTCTGTGGATAAAACAACGCAAGAAGGACGTGTGTACAAAGTTTATCAGGAACGTATTGTTAGTTATGACTCCGTGGACTTCGGCGATTTGCTGTTATACGTAGTTCAAATTTTCAAGGAAAATCCAGATATCTTGCAAACTTACCGCAATAGATTTAAGTACATACTGGTTGATGAGTATCAAGATACAAACGTTGCACAGTATTTGTGGCTGAGGATGCTATCTCCGCTTGGACAAGGTTTATGTTGTGTTGGTGATGACGACCAAGCCATTTACAGTTGGCGTGGAGCGGAAGTCGGTAATATTCTCCGCTTTGAAAAGGATTTTCCGAACACAAAAACGGTCAGATTAGAACAGAATTACCGTTCTACAGGGCACATTCTGGGGGCAGCTGCTTCGTTGATTTCCAATAATCAAATGAGGCTGGGCAAGACTATTTGGACAGCTGACGGTGACGGCGATAAGGTTATTGTTCAGCGTGTATATAACGGATATGAAGAAGCTCAGGTCGTTTCGGAAAAAATCGAACAGTTACACAGAAAATATGACCTCGATTACAAAAATGCTGCCGTGTTGGTACGCGCGGGTTTCCAAACGCGAGAATTCGAAGAAAGATTTATAGCAAACGGCATTCCGTATAAAGTCGTCGGCGGATTAAAATTCTATGATAGACAGGAAATCAAGGACATTGTCGCATACATGCGGTTAATATATCAACCAAACGACAGTCTGGCGTTTGAACGCATTGTTAATGTACCGAAAAGAGGAATCGGAGCTTCTGCCGTTGCGAAGTTCTATACCGTCGCAAGCGAAAAAAACATCTCTCTGTATCTGGCTGCAAAAGATATATTGGAACACGAAACGTTGCGTCCGTCTTTGAAACATTCGCTGGATGAATTCATAAAATTCATTGAATCTATGCGTTTACGCCATGATTTGAAATCAGCGGATATCGCAAGAATCATCTTAGACGAAACAGGGTATGCCGAAGCACTAAAGCAGGAAAAAACGCTTGAATCGCAAGCTCGTCTTGAAAACTTAAAAGAATTACTGCAGGCTTTGGAAGAATTCGAAGATTTGCCGTCTTTCATTGAGCACATCAGCTTGGTGATGGATTCTCCGAAGACAGAAGAAGACAATGTCGTCAGCATTATGACTTTACACAGCGCAAAAGGTTTAGAGTTTGACGCGGTTTTCCTCGGCGGATGGGAAGACGGAGTATTTCCTCACAATCTGAGTATCCAAGAAGGTAACGTCGAAGAAGAACGTCGTTTGGCATACGTCGGCATAACGCGAGCAAGAAAATTAACGTTTATTACCTATGCGCTGAATCGAAAAATTCATAATCAATGGCAAGCGAACATGCCGTCGAGATTTCTGTCTGAATTATCACCTGAGCATATAACTCATATAACAGGTCGTTCAGGTTGTTTCAGCTAAATTATCTCATACTATTTTTCAATATTCGCTGTTTTGCGCGATTCCACTCACGCTCTTTGATAGCCTCTCGCTTATCGTACTGTTTTTTACCTTTTCCGATACCGATTGAAACTTTCACATAACCTTTATCATTGAAATAGACGCCTAGCGGCACCAGAGTGTATCCTGTTTTTTTCAGCTGTCCTATGAGCTTCACAATTTGACGTTTTTTCAGCAGCAGCTTTCTGTTACGCTTTGGCTCGTGATTCATTCGGTTTGCGAGTGGATACTTCGGAATATTCATTTGATACAAAAAAAGCTCATTATCTCTGGAAAGACCGGCATACGACTCCGCCAAATGCAACGTGTCTCCGTTAACCTTATGCGTCCGCAGAAACTTAACCTCACTGCCTGTAAGAACGATACCCGCCTCCAGCTTTTCCAATATCTCGTAATCGTAGTTAGCTCGACGATTGAAACCTATTTCACGATACTGATTCATCTAATAAGACCGACCTTTTCCAAAAACATATCAATACTATTACGCAAATCCTGGCTTATCGGAGCAAGAGGAGCTCTCAATTCCTCTGACATATATCCCAAACGGCTTAGCGCGTATTTTGCCGGTGCTGGACTTGGTTCTGCAAACATCAAAGAATGCAACGGCGCTAAAGTATCCCTCAGAATATTGAGACGCTCCGTGTCATTATTTTTAAAAGCAGTGTACATTTTTGCGCAAAGCTCAGGCGCGACATTAGCACTCACCGAAACAACTCCGTCCGCTCCCATCGCCAACGCACCGCAAGCGCTATCGTCATTTCCCGTTAAAAATACAAACGAATCTTTTACTTCAGACCGCCACAACGTAAATCTGGATAAATCCCCTGCACATTCTTTTATCGCAACAACATTTTTTAAAGCACAAGACTTCTTAAACGTCTCTAAACCAATGCTCGTTCCTACTCTGCCCGGATTATTGTACAGTACGATATCTCGTGACGTCGCATTGCTTAACGTTTTGAAATGATTGTAAATCTGCTCTTGCGACGGCTTAATATAAAAAGGACAAATGCAAAGGTAACCATCAACATCTTTTTCTGTGCTCTTTATCATTTCGACGCAGTTATCAGTTGACGCATCGATAGTTCCTGCCAACAGTTTTATTTTCCCCTGATTTATTCTTGATGCGACCTTTACTAATTCAACTTTTTCAGCCATTGATAATGACAACGATTCTCCTGTCGACCCTACAACGACCATACCGGACACTCCGGAGTGAACAATATAATCTATATATTTTTCAAATGACTTGATATCTAATTTACCATTTTTAAACGGAGTAACTACCGCAGCGATATAACCGTTTATCATTATAACTTCCTCAATCACCACTAAAACCACATAGAAGTTATCATTTTTGAGACGGAAATAATAGATACTGTTTTGATTCAACAAGAAGTTTTTCAATCCCCAAATAGGAAAGCCCATCAAACAAATATTGACATGAGGAAAATTAGGTATTATTTTAAACCGTAGATTCGAAGCTAGTTAACAAAAGAGGAAAAATATGAAAAAAAGAATCTTTACAGCAGTGTTTGCTGCTGTATTAGCGGGAAATGTTCATGCACAATGTGTAGTACCAAGCATAGGAATAGGACGTGAATTGCCATTAGAAGGCAAAGTTGATATTTTAACGGAAGTGATATCCAATGTTAGCAAGAGTCCTTTATTAACACGTAGCATGAGAGAATTATTTGCTCAATTTCCTCTAGATAAGATACCTTTTCTCATGGAAATGTATAAGCGTAGTTTAGTTCCCGTAGCCCACTCATTAACAGAAACAGAACAAGTAAGCACCATAGAGGAAACCAAAGAAAAAGCCAAAGTTTTTTTCGCAACTGTTCTATTGGGAGACGAGAGTGATTTAGGAAAACAGCTTTATGCTAAAGCAGAACAAGCCATTGATGAAGGACATTATACATTCTATGCCTTACCTGCAGAGGCGTTTTATAATTCGCACGCAAGTCTCAAAAAGGATTCACCTTCCGAAACCGAGATTTTCTGTGGATACTATAATGCCGATAGTTTGCTATGCACTATCGCACACGAGGTCGGACATGTATTAGATAATTTTTACAGTAAAAAAATTGCCAAAACAGCAGCAAAAGGCCCTTCAGAACATGCTTCTATGTTTTTCGAAAATTTGCTGTATTCATCGGAGTACGGTAAGTCGTTGCTTTCATCAGATTACAGTTTTAAGAACCAAAGATTGATGCAAATTTTTCTTGAAGGAGTATTCCGTGATTTTGAAATTAAATTTTTGGAACAAGATGGGACCAGTTTTCTCAATAAAACTGGTCGTGTAGATTGCGATGAGGTTCGCAAAGCATCAAGTGTATCAGAATACAGTGGAACCCCTGAAGGAGAAAAAAATGGTGTAATAGATCTTCTCGGAATACGTGATGCAGTGTTATTAACGATGGCTCACGAGTGTCATACGGATAGACCTAATAAGATTTTACAAGACATTAGTGGGGAACTAACTGCAGAAGAATTGGAAATCTTAAACCAAGCTATTGCTACGCAAAAAGATCCCGACGTTATTAAAAGACTCAAGCAAATAAGGGACAATAACGCCAGTTTAATCGGTTGCGCGTTGGATTGGGAGCAGCTCAAATTAAAGACTTATTATAGTGGTTCTTGTATGGCAAACATGGATGCAGATAGCATTGAGATTTATCCAACTTTTAGTCAAATACCGAGAGACGACACATTTGAACCAGAACTTGCTAGCGTTGGCATAGAAGATATTATTTCTAAGAAATCAGAGTTCTTCCGTAGACGAGCATTGGATGAAGATACAATTAAGGTATTTTTAGGAAATCTAATCCTTGGATTAAGAAAAGATTCAAAAAAATTTGATAAGCTTGCCACAGTGCATGTCGCGGGGCTGTATCATGCCTGGTATGTGATGCAATCCATGTTAAGTTTGGGAAAAATCGATGAGGGCATTGATGTTGCCAAAACAATGGAGGAATTGACTAAAGAAACAATTAGTCCTTCCGAACCACATATAAGAACTTTCTATAGATATTTATCGCAACACTAAACTTTTTAAAAATTCATCTTTACACTAAAGCATCCCTAAAGCATCCTATTTCTGGATGCTTTATCTGTTTTTAGATCGGGTTTTATGCTAGTCTGGCGCAATATTTTAAACGGAGGATTTTTAACGTGGATACAGATGAACTGCAGGCTTATTCGATGGATTGGGCCACAGATTATGAGAATGAAACCAAATTGTTGAAGAAAGTACTCGCTAGTAATCTTATTGAAGTTCATCATATTGGTTCAACCGCCATAAAGGGCATAATGGCAAAGCCAAAAATTGACATCGCCGTTGCAGTGCAAGATTTGGCAGCTACAGATATTCTTACCAAAATCGGATACAAATTCAGAGGCGAGTATAATATTCCGTTTCGTTTTTTCTTTTCCAAAAAAGACGGTATTGAAGTTCATTTGCACGTTATGCTCGCGGGAAATCATGAAATCGACGGTTTTCTGTGTTTTCGTGATTATATGAACAGCAATACCAAAGCGCGCCAGGAATACTCTGACTTCAAAGTAAAAGTACGGAATTTGCGTCAGAAAAAAGAGCCATTCAAAATTTTCGACAATTATACTTTAGCAAAAAATGAGATAATCCCTTCGTTTATTCGAAAATCAGGATTCAGTAAAATCTGTATGCGATTTGTCAGTCACAATATTGAAGAACAATATGAAAAAGAAATCTGTAAAGCGAACGATTTAATAGTCGATTCCGGTGATATAAGAGTCGTTTTATACAAAGGCGCAGACATAATCGGCTATGCCTGTGCTTCTGATTCGAAAATAAAATTCATAAAATCTTCTAAAAAAACAGCGGAATTCAAAGAATATCTGCAAAAATACTTAGAATTCCGCAAAAGCGTTTTATTAAGATTCCAAAAAGCTCTTTAACTTTCTCGAACGGCTTGGGTGTTTCAGTTTACGTAACGCCTTAGCCTCAATTTGTCTGATACGCTCTCTGGTAACAGAAAATTGCTGTCCGACTTCTTCCAGCGTGTGATCCGTATTCATTCCGATGCCAAAGCGCATTCTGAGAACCCGTTCCTCTCTCGGGGTTAAACTCGCCAACACCAACGTAGTCGCTTCCTTTAGATTTAAATTGACCGCAGATTCTACAGGCTGAGCAATATTCTTATCTTCTATAAAATCTCCTAAATGCGAATCATCTTCATCACCGACGGGGGACTCTAAACTAACTGGCTCTTTTGCAATTTTCAAAACTTTACGAACTTTATCCACAGGCATATGGAGCCGTTCTGCCAGCTCTTCAGGGGTTGGCTCGCGTCCGATTTCATTCAAAATCTGTCTTGAAGAACGAACTATCTTATTAATTGTTTCAATCATATGCACTGGAATTCGAATGGTTCTAGCCTGATCAGCAATCGAACGTGTAATTGCCTGACGAATCCACCATGTCGCATAAGTTGAGAACTTATAACCACGACGGTATTCGAACTTATCCACAGCCTTCATTAAGCCGATATTACCTTCCTGAATTAGATCGAGGAACTGCAATCCTCTGTTCGTATACTTCTTTGCAATAGATATAACCAATCGAAGGTTCGCTTCTATCATCTCTTTTTTGGCCCTGGCAGTCTCACGCTCGCCTTTTTGAATACACGCGACTGTTTTTTTGAACACGCCAATAGGTAACGACACCTCCGTTTCAATTGCTTTCGCCAACTCTTGATTAGTTTTAATTTCCATCGCATAAGTATCGAAGAATTTCTTCCAATTCGAAAACTTCAACAGAGTTGATTCCCAATCTTCATTAGTCTCATTACCATAATAATTTTTCAAGAAAGCATCCCTGGTAATTCCGCTATCCTGAGCTAATCGAAGTAAGTTGGTTTCACTTTTTATCAGTTTACGATTGAGAGCATACAATTCCTCACAAATTTCCGTGACCGCCTTCTGTGTAAGCTTTAAGTTTCCGACCGTAGCGACTAGCTCTTCTTTCAATTTGTGCGAAACGCTTTTTTTCTCCATAATCTGCTCATGCAAATCAATGGCTTTTTCGAACAAAGAAAGAATTTCCGGCAACATCTTTTCTTCTTCGGAGTTTATTTCGACAGTCGCTTGTTCTTCAGCATCTTCTCCGTCATTATCCGAAATTTCTTCGTTGCGCTCTTCTTCCTCTTCATCCTCGTCTTCATCATCATCTTGGACGTCTTTATCGGAATTTCCGTTATCTACCTGAATAATGTCTCTCAGCATAATTTTGTGATTCTGCAGTTCGGTCATCCACAGATCAAACTTTTCGAACGTTTTTGGACTCTCGCAAATACCACTTAGAACGTCCAAATATCCCTGCTCTATTCTTTTAGCAAGTTCAACCTCACCGTCTCTGGAAAGAAGTTCAACATTCCCCATCTCGCGCAAATACATACGCACAGGATCATCCGTTCCGAGAAAATTATCAGCTTCCCGATTTTGCTCAGTTGTTTGATTCTCTACATTCTGATTAAACGTCTCGGCGTCTTCTGCTTCTATCAGCTGAATCCCCATATTTGAGATATTCGAGACAGCAACATCGATTTTTTCTGTTGAAAACTTATCTTTTGGTAAAGCGTCGTTCAACTCATCATAAGTGATATATCCACGTTCTTTTCCAAGCAATAAGAGTCTCTTAAAGACATCCTTTGCGCTGTCTTCGTCAGTTTCGTTATCTTCCAAATTATCCTCAACGTTTTCTGTTTCTGAAATTTTCGATACCAAATTTGCCCTCATCTGAATTTCCTACCGCTTTCTTTGATTTAATATAGCCTCTTTTTTCAAAGCCTTTAATCTCTGCCAATCCGTTTCCGAAAAGGATGATTTTAAACTAGATGCTGCGTTTTGTAAATCTAATGTAACCGAAGGTGCTGTAGAATATCTTTCCCACAATTCCAACCATCTCTTTAAAGCTTCATCATCACTCGTTTCTGTGTTTGTAAACACCGCATGCAATTTTACATCCTCGCTTAAATCAGCCTTTTCCTCTCTTATTTGCTTTATCTTAGCTACGTAATTTTCAAGGCTGTCTTTATTTTCTTCGTAAATATCCACAATCTGATTTTTCAGTTCTCTCAGTTCGAAATCCTCAAAATTTGCGCTTACTAAGTTCTCCCAAATACTATCTATAATGTAGGGGTGATTCAGGATAGTCACCACAAATATTTTCTCGATTTTTTTGCGACTCGAAATAACTGGACGGATGTTCTCAAACTTAATGTCCGACTTTTTCTTAGAATAATATAAATCTCGCTCTTTCTGCTTGAGCATTTTTGAATATAACTTTCTAACAGATTCATCTTTTATCGTACTTATTTTTTCCGATAATGTTTTGATAATTGCCGCTTTCTGTTCCGGCGTTTCAGAAGAATACAGCTCAAATGCCCCGTTCCATAACCAATCCGATAACGGTTGGGCATTTGCCACAGCTTCCTTTATTACATCTACTTTTCCTTCTGAAATCAGGATGTCAGGATCTGTCCCTTGCGGCAATTTAGCAAATTTAAAAGACTTTCCAGGCTGCAATACCAGTAAAATCTTGTCTATCCAGCGATATGACGCTTTAATACCAGCAATATCTCCATCAAGAGAAATAACCGGAGTATTACACATCTTCCAACACATACCTATTTGCGTTTCGCTGATTGATGTTCCCAAAGGAGCCACTGCACCATCGAATCCTGCTTGATGCATCGAAATAACATCCAAATATCCCTCTGTAAGAATGATTTCGCTCGCGCGTTTCTTTTTTGCGACAGAATATCCATACAAATGATGACTTTTCGTAAATACCGAGGTTTCTGGAGAATTGATATACTTCGCGACATCTGATTTTTCAATGATTCTTCCCCCAAATCCCACACATCTGTTTGCGATATCGAAGATTGGAAATATCAGACGTGAATTATATCTGTTAATTAACTCATTGCCGTATCTAGATTTGTTAAAAACCCCCGTTTTCAAAAGAACCTCTGAAGAAAAACCTTTCTTCTTCAGATAATCTTGCAACATATTATTATTTAGAGCATACCCCAGCTGAAATTCTTCAATTGACTTATCAGAGATTTTACGAGCTTTAAGATACTCCGTAGCAACATGTCCTGTTTTTTCGTGCAATTGTTTCGCAAACCAACTCTTTATCTCGCCTAAAGCTTCATACACTTGCTTGTTCGGATCAACAAGTGCCCTGTGCTCCTTATTCTCCGGCAACGGAATACCATACCGATTCGCGAGTTGTTCCACAGCCTCGGGAAAACTTATATGTTCAAATTCCTGCAAAAATGTTATTGCATCTCCGTGTGCACCACAGCCGAAACAATAATAATACCCGGCATCAGCATCTACCTTAAAAGAACCAGTTTTTTCCTTATGAAACGGGCACAATCCGAACCAATCTTTACCGGATTTTCTCAATCTGACGCGCGTTGAAATCACATCATATATAGATATTTTTTCTTTTAAAAAGTCTATGAACTCTTTATTCATGTTCTTCTTCAAGAATCTTACTTATATTACTGTTATACTCAGATAAATAGCTCGCAACTTCTTCTTTGATTTTTCGCATATTCCCCAGGGTATATGCTTCTATTCTCAGCGAAAGAGCATTCTGCGTATTAGAGGCCCTCAATAACCACCAACCATTGTCAGAGCTGACTCTAACTCCATCAATATCTAAAAACTCAATTGATTGTGCTCGCAATTTATCTTTGACTTCATCAATAATTTTAAATTTCTCGGATTCTTTGCAAGAAACCCTTATCTCTGGAGTTACATGTCCGTACTCTAATCCGGTAAAAGCCCCTTTATTTTGAGAAAGAATTTCCAGACATCTTAGCGCTGCATAAATACCATCGTCAAAACCAAACCACCTGTCTTTAAAGAAGAAATGTCCACTCATTTCCCCCGCCAACAGTGCTCCGCTAGTTTTCATGCGAGCCTTAATAAAGGAGTGCCCCACCCTTTCCATGATTGGAACGCCTCCGAATTTCTTTATTGAATCAAATAAGCAGTTGCAAGCCTTTACATCTGAAATGACTTGTGCCCCCGGATTTTTCTTCAAGAAATCAGCAGCAAGAACCTCCAACACTTGATCGCTGTATAAAACCTCTCCTTCATTATTAACAACTGCGAGTCTGTCACCATCACTATCGAATGCAAACCCGATATCAAAATTGTTATACACCACGAACTTTGATAAATACGCGACATTTTCACACACTGTAGGATCAGGCGCGCGATTTGGAAAATTACCATCCATTTCTTCAAACAGCAAATGATGTCTTCCAGGAATCAATGATGTAATCGTCTTAATTGCAACACTTGTCGCACCATTACCAATGTCCCATGCGACTTTTAATTCATCAGCGAATTCAAAATCAGACAATATATCTTTTATATAATTAGCCAGGATACTGTTGAGAATTATTTCTCTCCCGTTGTTCTCGATATAATCTGAAGAATGAATCATTTCTCCGAGTTTTTTTATATCATCTCCATAAAACGGTGAAGTTCCTATCATAAACTTAAATCCGTTATATTTGGGAGCATTATGAGAACCCGTAACCATAATTCCGCCATCCAATGTCAACTTGTTAACCGCATAGTACATCATCGGGGTATGACAAACGCCAAGTGATGTCACTTTCATTCCGGTATGCACAAGTCCCTTTATCAAGTTCTCAGCTAATGTGTCAGATGAATTACGACAATCCCAACCTACACATATCTGTCTTAAATCTTTTCGGTTCAAGAATGTTCCGTACGCCCGACCTATATCATAAGCATCTTCTTCAAATAACGTCTGTCCGACAATTCCGCGAATATCATATTCTCGCAAAATTTCATTATTTAACACATGTTTTTCTTTTAAATCTTCATCGGAAGTAAAGAAATAATCTTTGATTCTCTCAATAAGTTTCATATCATCAGCCAACCATGTCACGATTATATACGAAAAAAAATTATAAAAAATCTCAAAATGTTCAATTCTTATTTACTTTTTTATGTTTTCATCAGAATAAAGTATGTGTTACGAGGTTTAAATGTATAAGAATTTGGCGAGAATATTGGCTATATGCATTCCATTAACAGTAATGTGGAATTGCAACTGTGACTCAACGAATGAAGACCAGTTTGTAACGGATGAAGAAACCGAAAATTATCCTTTTAAAAAATCTCAATCGCAATTATCCAATGACGATGTGGTTGGTATCAGAATCAAAGATTATTTCTTTACTTCCGATGAAGATTTAAAAGAAAAACATGTGTTAAATAATGAAATTTTGCGAGAATATGATATTCGCGGAATTGTCGGACAGACGTTATTTGAAGAAGATGCT
>JAILGW010000032.1 GCA_024696365.1 Alphaproteobacteria bacterium
ATTGTCGGGTTTAGATGTTTTATCAAACTTCCCGTGAATGTGGTTTTGCCGCTGCCTAAATTGCCGTGTAACGCGAAGCACTGACCGGTTTCCGCAAATTGCGAGAAATAAATGGCCGCTTGGCGTGTGTCTTCTAAAGAACGACAGATAAATTCCTTCATAGAGTGTTCAACTCTTCCGTTAATTTTTGAATATCATTGGGAAAAAGGGCAGGGAGATCGTTTGTTATTTTATCGGCTATTCTCTCTATAGTTAGCTTTTCTTCGTCTGAAAAATTTCCGAGAACATAAGAAACAATCATAGACTTCATTTCAGGGCGCCCCACGCCTATACGCACGCGCCAATAGTCGTTGCCAACTAAATTGTCGATGTTTTTAAGGCCGTTATGGCCGCCATTCCCTCCGCCTCTTTTTATTTTTACACGCCCGAAGGGTAAATCAATGTCGTCGTGGATGACTAAAACGTTGTTCAACGGAATTTTGTAAAAGTCTATGAGAAACCTCACTGCGCGTCCCGATAAATTCATGAACGTCAGAGGACGGGCGATTAGACATTTTTTCCCATGAGCCGATACTTGCGTAACTTCTACGATATCGACCATTTTCTTAAAAGAAGAAGAGGCATAAGCTTCCGCAAATGCCTCTGTTATCATAAAACCCACATTGTGTCTATTTTGCTCATACTGACGTCCCGGATTACCGAGACCGACAATTAGCAAACAGTCATCCATTCGTTTAAGACGCCGCTGCTTCTGACGCTGCAGGTGCTGCTGTCTCTGTTGTCTCTGCCGCAGGTGCTGCTACGGTTTCTTCTTCCTTCTTTAAGATTGTAGGAGCAACAATTGTTGCAATCGTGAAGTTCTTTCCGTTTACTGGCAGGCTGATACCTTTTCCAAGAACAACATCATGTGCGTGCACTGTGTGATGGAATTCAGATCCAGTCAAATCGATTTCAATCTTCTCAGGAATAGAGTCAGGATCGCAAACAACATCCATTTCGTGAATTAAAACGTTTAAAACACCACCGTTTTTCAATCCAGGAGACGCTGCTTCATTTGTAAATACCAATGGAACACGAACTGTCACCTTACTTCCCTTACCAACTCTTAAGAAGTCTACATGAACAGGCTGATCGGTTACTGGATGAAACTGAACATCTTTTGCAACGAACTTTTGTCCTTTCTTCTCAACACCGGTTAACTCAAAAACCGTTGAGAAAAAGTTTGATTTGTGCACATATCTGTTCAACAAATCTTTGGCAATACAAACCGCTGCCGGCTCCTTATTATCTCCGTAAATTACACAAGGAATAAAACCTGATTTCCTATCTGCGCGAGCAGAACCGGTTCCTAACTTTTCCCTGCTTTTTGCTTCTAAAACAACAGTAGCCATCGATAAATCCTTTTCAAAATACGTTACAATATACACCTAATTGTTTCAGCTATCAACGAAACAATTGATATTCTTTCAAACTTTGCTGAGAGTTTGTCTTTTAATCTGATGCTGTCGGTTAATATTATTCTCGACAATCTCGATTTTTCTAAACACTCAACGGCTCCATCGGATAAAACACCATGCGTTACATACGCTACGACATCCTTACAGCCGCAATCTAACAAAGCGTCGGTAGCATGACACAAAGTCGCGCCGGAATCAACAATATCGTCTATCAAAATGCAAATTTTATTCTTAACATCTCCAGTAACTTCAACGCTTATTGGTTTGCCGAACAAACTGCGTTTTTTGCTGCAGATAATCGGAGAAACGTCTAATGCCTTTGCTACTTGTTCAGCGCGATATGCTCCTCCGACATCAGGGGAAACGATTGCGATTTCTTCAGGTGAATACTTTTTTGCGATTTCTTTTGCGAACAGTTCCGTTGCGCTTGTGTGAATTATCGGAGTGTGAAATGGTGGTTCGCTGTGACAATCAGTTAGAACGCATTCTGCGATATTAAATGTATCAATAAAACGAGCAAACAGTTTCGCGCTTTGTGCCTCGTTTAAGTGTTTCTTGTCTTGACGCGCATAGCCCATATACGGCATGCATAATATGATTCTGTGGGCGTCTCGAAGAGCGTCCAATAGCAGAAATAATTCAATCCAATCGTCATTAGTTACTGTCGACGCTACAACTACGGCTTCATAAAAAGGTTTCGGAAGAGAGACGCATAATTCACCGCAAGCGAATTTGCGAACATTACTCGGAAACACAGAGAGCGTTAATTTCTCACCTAGTTTTTTCGCGAATTCTTCAGAATTTTGAATATGAATAATTTCCATTTCACTTCAAACAAATTACAGAAATATTTCTTCCGCACACGCCATTTGTATGTTGATTGGCGAATCGGTAGCTAAAGTAGTTCTCGGGATTAGCGTAAGTATCAATTTCTAAAATATCGATGTTTTTCGGAAGTATACCAGTTCCGAGCAGAATTTCTTTGCAGTATTTCGGTAAATCAAAATGCAATTTCGAATTTACGAGAGCAAAACAACTGCCGTTTCCTTTAAATTCTCGCTTGAAATCATCTCCGATTTCATAGCTGTCTTTATGAATACAAGGACCGATTGCCGCTTTAATCCTGTTTGCTTCTGCTCCGAGTTTTATCATCTCCCGAACAGTCGATTGTATGACACCGCGCATTGCTCCGCGCCATCCTGCGTGAGCTGCACCTATGATGTGATTATTCTCATCTGCGAGTAAAACAGGAGCGCAATCTGCTGTTAAAATTCCTATAGCGACACCGGAAACATTTGTCGCAAACGCATCCGCTTGAATATCGGAATCTGTGCTTTTATCTGCTAAAACGCACGTGTTTCCGTGAACTTGATTCAATGTGATTAATTTTTCGGCATTAAGCTCACGTCTGACGGTTTCTAAATTTTTTTCAACGAGATTTACATCATCTCCGACAAATTTGCTGCAATTTAATGAATCATACAGACCACTACTTTTTCCGCCAACACGACCGAAAAAGCCATGCTCAACAACTGCATCGGAAAAAATGTCGGATTTTATCTTCACTATTTACTCTCGGAGTCACTTGGCGGAATCATTCCTAAAGCTAGCATGTATGTGTCGAGCAGCATGTCCTCGTTCTCTCTGTCTTCCGTCTTCATTTTCTTCAGCTTAATGATTTTTTTCATAATTTTCGGATCGAATCCATCGCCTTTTGCTTGTTTATAAACGTCAGAAATGTTTTCTTGAATTTCTGTCTTTTCGACTTCAAGATTTTCTATTTTTTCGATATACAACCTTAATTTATTGGCATCACTTGAAAGCATAATTTTTCTCTTTTTCCTAATAACTGAGCATAAAATCTTGCTCATCTTACCTCAAACTAATATAACAAAGATTGATAAAAATCAATGTGTGTGTTACCTTAAAATTCAGGTGATTGCAGAGGAAAGTAGTGTTTCAGTCAACTTTAAAAGATTCGGTAACTTTCGATGGTGTCGGTGTGCACAGCGGAGAGCCGTGTCATGCGAAAATATGTCCAGCGGAAAAGGATACGGGGATAATTTTTACGAATACCAAAACGCGGAAGCAAGTGCGCGCGAACTATAAGAATGTCGCAAATTCCGCTATGTGTACCAAGCTGGTCGGAGATACAACAGTATCGACGGTTGAACATGTGTCTTCTGCACTGTATGGATTGCATGTTACAAATGCGATTATAGAAGTCGACAATGACGAAATGCCGATTTTAGATGGAAGCGCGCTTGAGTACGTGAAAAAAATTTCCGATGTCGGAATTGAAATGCAAATGGCGCCACGGAAGGCGTTGAAAATTACAAAGATGGTGCGTCTTGATGATGGAGAAAAATGGATTACGCTTTCCCCAGCAGAGTCGTTGAGTATCAGTGTGAATTGTGATTATTCTTCAAAAGGATTAAAAACCGAACCGTTAAAATTCGATTTTGCTGAGGGCGATTATGCGACGGAAATAGCGTTTGCAAGAACTTTCGGATTTTTTGAAGATGCAGAATTTTTGAAAAAAAATCATTTGGCGTTGGGTGCATCTTTGGATAATACGGTTGTATTTGATAAATGCGGTAAGCCGTTGAATAAAGGAGGTTTGCGCGCGGTCAATGAACCAGTTCGTCATAAAATTTTAGATGCGATAGGGGATTTGGCTATGTCTGAATTCCAGATAATTGGAAAGTATGAAGCGTATTGCCCAAGCCATAAATTAAATAACTTGATTTTAAGAATGCTGTTTTCTGACGCGCGAAATTACGAGATATTTTAATGCTTATCCTCGGAATTGAATCGAGTTGCGATGAAACTGCTGCTGCCGTTGTCAGTGATAAAAAAGAGATTCTATCCAATGTGATTTATTCGCAAATTGTGGAACATAAATCGTTTGGTGGTGTCGTGCCGGAAATAGCCGCTCGCGCGCATTTGGAAAAAATAGATGTTGTTGTTCGGAAAGCGTTGAGTGACGCAAACGTCGGGCTGTCGGATTTAGAAGCTATAGCGGGAACCTGTGGTCCTGGTTTGATTGGAGGAGTGATTGTCGGCGCGACTTTTGCAAAGGCGTTGGCGATGTCAAGCGGACTGCCGTTTATTGCAGTCAATCACATCGAAGCTCATGCACTGTGTGCGCGATTGACGAATGATATGGCTTTTCCATATTTGCTGATGCTTGCTTCAGGAGGTCACTGTCAACTATGTATAGTACGTGGCGTCGATGATTTCGAGGTGCTGGGTACAACAATTGATGATTCAGTCGGGGAAGCGTTTGATAAAGTTGCTAAGTTGCTGGAGCTAGGATATCCAGGCGGGCCAATTATAGAAAAGACGGCACAATTAGGAGACGCTTCAAAATTTGTTCTGCCACATCCGATGTGCGTAAAAAACACGATGGATTTTTCTTTTTCAGGCTTGAAAACAGCGGTGAAAGTTGCTGCGGAAAAGTGTGAAACCGAGCGGGATAAAATCGATTTGTGTGCTTGTTTTCAAAAAACGGTTATTGAAGTTTTGCGGTATAAAATCACTCAGGCAATCAAACATTGTTTAAAAGAAAAGATAAAAATTTCATGTGTCGTGATGTCGGGAGGCGTCGCGGCTAACCAGGCGATTTGTAAATCCTTAGAAAGTTTATGCGCAGAATTTTACTTGCCTTTTATCGCCCCTCCGATTCGATTATGCACTGACAATGGAGCGATGATAGCATGGCTCGGTGTGGAAAAATGTCTATCTCAAAAATTCGATGAATTGAACTTCGCGCCTCGCCCAAGATGGCCGTTGAATTAACGCCAATGAATTAACGCCAACTCTTCATCATAACAAAGTAAAAAACATATTTGAATAAACAATATCGTTAATTTATTGTAAATATTTTTTCTTGGGTATATTGTAACGTTATCGTTATGGGTGATTGTTGATTTTTGGAGAAGAAGAGATGCAGTCTAAGTTGTTGAAGAATTTTGTGATTAGTTTATGGGTTGGATACGGAATTTTATGCGATATTTGTTTTGCTGAGCGGACTACTATTATGCCATTTAGGCATATGACAACAGGGCAAAATGAAGATGGTAAAACGCACGGCGCTGGTGCAACTATTCTTACGCAACAATCAATTAAGGATTTGCAACAATTAGCCCAATTTGGAGCGGAAAATGGCGCAAATATTGACGCTATTTTTTGTGGTCCAGATGAACGGCATGTGATATCTGCTATTGCATTAGTGCAAGGTGCTCAATCCTGTGGTAAAATTATTCCTGTAGAATATATGACAGGATTAAAAGAGCTTGATTTAGGAGAGTTTGAAAATACCTCGAGACGAGAAGTTGCGGCTGTTGTTAAAAAATTAATTCCTGCCATTCGCCTTATTAAACCTGGATATACAGTTCCAGAAGATGTGTTACCGGATATGGTGAGGAATGATAAGTCTCTTAGATCGTTATTTAGGTCATGTGAAAAAGCGATGACAGAATTTTGTCAAGCACTTGGGCAGATAATAAAGGAGGATCAAAGGAGAGGCGGTGGTGGACATTACATGCTTTGCACAAGCAGTGGGGTGATAAATTTATTTATGCAGCAGTTTGATCCTGAATATTTTCATCCGAATTTTCCGAATCTTGCATCGTTAAAATTTAAGTTCAATCCATGTAATAAAAAATTGTATTTGGAATCAGGTAATAAAGAATTGTATTCGGAATTCGGTTGTTATCAAATATTGGGTTCTGATGTTGGTGCAGATGCAGTTGGTGCAATAGCTATAGACCCGTCAAAAATAGAGGCAATTATGCCGAATATACCAGAAAGACTTCTCACCCCTACTCGTTTTAGTATGGGAATGGGAGAGGATGGAGAACCGCTTGATATGCCAATAACAGATATGACAAAAGAAGAGGATGGTAAGAATCTCGACGAGAAATTTGGTGATGAAGATTCAGATTCTGAAGGGGAGGACGTGATTATAGAGCATTCGGAGAATTTGTCTTCTGATGAGGAATATTCAGATCCTGAAGGGGGGGAAGGCGCAGGAAAGGCCACTATGAAACCAGTATCGATGTGGTGTCCAACTCCTATAGTTTCGAGAGGGGGGGTATTGCGCCCTATGGAACGTCAAGATTATCCTTATTCGAAGAGTAGTTTAACACCGTCAGTGTCTCTTGGACCAAATGCGTTCCTCAAATTGGTCTCAGGTGTAAATGAGGAGGGTTCTTCTCTGGAATTAGGTGCAGGTGTTCAAAAAAAGGATCTGGGAACACCTCTCCAAGGTAGCTGTTCTTTTCCCCTTTTGCCCGCATCGGAGAGACCTTTTCTTGGAATTCCAATGGCAGACTTCGAAGAGATTAGTCATCCTTGAGGGAGTATGGGCTTTTTCCCATATCTTCCCATTCCGAATTAAAATGGGCAGTCCAAGGATGAAGTGCGACAGTAAAACGTGTTAAGGGAGCGAGAGTAGCGATTTTAGCTTTAAATACATCTTATCTAAAAGATACAAGCTAAGATAAACGGTTTAGACAAGACTTGTTATAGGCTAGTCTTGACCTTTCTACACCTCGCCTACAACGCCGTCAGTCTCTACTATTCTTCGAATTTCAGCAAGTTTTTCTGAAAAACAGCGGCCTTGAACTCTTGAAAGTCCTAGTATATTAAAGGGAGGATGTTTGCCTTTAAGTTGCTTTTCGTAAACGGCGATGCTTTCTATTACCGCAAAGCTAACTGCTGGATCAGCTATAGCACTCAAAGAAGGCAAAACTTGCGGGTGTCTAATTAAGATGTTTATTGCATCTGCAGTTTCACAATTTTTTATTAAAGAAGCTAACCTTTCTTTTTGTTGCAGATCTAACTTATCTAAAATGAGTATCCCTTGGATAACATCGGGAACCGTTACACGATTTCTTTTATGCCTGATATAATGTTCCCCTGCTGAACGGCCTGTATCTACTGGTTCTGGCCTTGCCCGCTCATTTAGTTTTGTAGTTGACTTCCTTTTTCCTCGACCTCTACCTGCTGATGCAGGTGCTGAGGGTTGATTAGCGCTATCTTCTAAAACTTGCCTAAAATAAGATTCATATAAATCACCTCCTGAAAATGGGAAAAATTCAGCATCCTGTCCTGTTTGAGGTTGTTCATTTGCGTCCGTTGGGTTAAAAGGAAGAAACGGATTCTCGGGAAGTGTACATAGCACAGGAGACTCTGGTGATACGAAAAGATATCCGCCATATAAAGTAGACATGACTGTAGAGTCAGTATCGCCTCCTGGTAACGAGAGAAATTTGGCATCCGGATCTGGTTGAGGTTGTTCATTCGCATCCGTTGGGTTGGTAAGCGTGCACGGCAAAAGAGGCGAGCCTGATGCAAAAAACTGCGAAGAGGATGAAGAGCATTTATGTAAAGGAGACAGATTTGTGACGGTAGGGTTAATTATTCCACCTTCAAAAGGCCAAATTCCCGAAGTAGCGCCGGTTGAGGCATTTATATTTAAAGGCAAGGTTGCGACTATCATACTGGCATATAGCTTTTTCTTCATTTTTTACCTCTGTTTCCAATATATTGATATCTTTATATGGTAAAATTTTGAGAAAACAATAGATAAAACAAAAACAGCCCAAGTTTTTGAACTTGGGTTACGGGTGTTGGTTAATATCTTACTTCAGAAATATCAATTTTTCTATATGTCGATTTCCGACTTTCTTTCGTTCAATGACATCGAGGAGAGAAGGAATTACTTTCCTTTAGCAACTTGCTTGTTGTGATCGGATTTACCATTTTTCGAATGGCCGTTCTCTTCGATTTTGCCCTTCGTTTCAGATTCAGCAATTTCCTCCTCCTCGTCGTCGTCTTCTTCATTATCAGAGTAACCTGTGACGAATTTCTGGAAGTAAACGCTTTTCATTGCCGAGTACATTGTCGACTTGTCTTTCTTCATATCATTCACTAACTGCATATTCGAAGCCCTGTCGTTGACAGCTCCGAATATCGCTTTGACCAACATGTATGGGAAACCGATAAAATATCCAACAGGATCAGCAAACCATGAAATCGGCTCTGCTATAGCATCACGAGTTGATGATGAGCCAAATACTGGTAGGACCAGGTAATCGCCATTGGGCATCTCAATTTTTTTCAATGTCGCTTTATAGCTTGTTTCCGCTTTTTCCAAGCCGATTTGTTCTGCGACATCAAACAGGCCCAAAATACCGAAAGTCGTATTTATAACAAAACGGAATACAGAGTTTGCTGCATGTTCTGCATCTAATGAAACGACATAATTGACGCAATAAAACGGCTCTTTCCAGTTCATAAGAAAATTCGAAACTGATTCTTGCATTACATCCGGAGTGATAGCTTTATAGCCAGAGGCAAGTGGGCGCAAAACATAATCATCGAGATCCATATTGAACTCTAATGCATTTTCGTTAAAAGTTCGGTGTGGATCCGGGTTATCTGGCGTTGCAGCACACGCAGTCAATAAACATAACGTTAGCCAACGGAAGTTTTTCTTCATTGCAAGTCTCAACTAATCACTTTCTCACACTATACCAGTAAAGTCTTAATTATAGTTTAACGGATAACATATTTTTATTACAGAAGTTAACATTTTTTTAATTTCTTTTTTGCAAAATATATATGCAGTTTTACAAGGACATGAGATATGTACACACTTTACGATGCCGCACACTATTTGAGAGTTCCTTCCAGAATATGGGCTCAATCGATAAGAACGGCATTACGCGCGAATCCTCAATTGCTTGAATTTGGAACAAATCGCTTTCTTGAAGGCTTAGTTGACATGTATGAGCGGTCAACGCGATACGTAAAAAAGCCGGAGTTCAATATAGATTCCGTAAAAGTCGGAGAGGAGGATGTCAACGTTTATCAGACTACTGTTTTGAAAAAGCCATTTGGAAATCTGGTGCATTTTACAAAGGAAAATCAGAGTAAAGACGATCCGAAAGTGTTGATTATCGCACCTGTGTCGGGACATTTTGCAACTTTGCTGAGAGATACGGTAAAACGTATGGTACCGAAACACGACGTTTATATTACCGATTGGATAAGCGTACGAGAAGTTCCTCTATCTGCTGGAAGTTTCGGATTGGATGAATATCTCTCGTATCTGATAGATTTTATGCATCATATCGGGCCAAATACGCACGTAATGGCTGTGTGCCAGCCGGCAGTGCAGGTTATGGCGTTGGCTGCGGTAATGGACGAAGCAAACGATCCGTGTATGCCTGCAACAATAATTCCGATGGGAGGCCCGATTGACCCGCGTGTGAAAAAAACGCAGGTTAATGAATTCGCCGAGAGCTATCCGCTGAAGTGGTTCGAGAACAATATGCTGACATTTGTGCCTGAAGGCCATCCGGGAGCGGGCAGACGGGTATATCCGGGATTTATCCAGATTACGGCGTTTATCAGCATGAATCCTGACGCGCATTACAGGGCGCACATCCAGTATTTGGAGGACAGAATTACCAATAATCAGGCGGGA
Organism: Alphaproteobacteria bacterium; assembly: GCA_024696365.1. Taxonomy (GTDB): domain Bacteria; phylum Pseudomonadota; class Alphaproteobacteria; order UBA3830; family UBA3830; genus JAILGW01. Next base: position 9,958 of record JAILGW010000032.1, read on the forward strand.
ATAAAGAAACATACGGATTTCTACGACGAATATCTTTCGGTTCTCGATATGGATGACATGTATTTTCTAGAAACCGTGGAGAAGATTTTCCAGACTTACGAATTGCCGCGTGGTGTGATGAAATACAATGGGCATACGATAGATTTAAAAGCCATCAGGCATTGTCCGTTGCTGACAATCGAGGGAGAAAAAGACGATATATCAGCGCCGGGACAGAGCTTTGCGGCGCACGCACTATGCGTAAATCTTCCAAAAGATATGCAAGACCATTACCTCCAGCCGGGAGTTGGACATTACGGCGTATTCTCCGGCAGTAAATGGCGAGCATTTGTCGCTCCAAAAATCGAGGAATTCATACAGAAATTCGATAAAAACATCGGGAGTTACTACAAGAAGAAAAAAGCGAAGTAGGGAACTCAGAGTGCAAACAGTCTTTTTGTCGTCTGTGGATTTTATTGTATAATGACTAATGAAGAGCATGGAGACGCGCTATGGAAAGATTATCGTTGTTTAACAGTCCGTTGTTTTTGGGGTTTGATCATTTTGAGAGGTTGGTAGATACTCTGGCGAAGGGACAGGAGGATTCGTATCCGCCTTACAATATCGAGCAGGTAGGCGAATGTGGGTTCCGGATTACGCTGGCGCTGGCGGGTTTCAGAAAGGAAAACGTCAATATATCTCTTGAGGACAATCAGCTGACAATTCGCGGGCGGCAAGAGCCGGATCCGAACGCCGTCTATATATACAGAGGTATTGCTACACGTCAATTTATCAGAAGTTTTGTTCTAGCAGATGGAGTCGAAGTGAAAAACGCCGAGTTCGATAACGGCCTGTTGCACATCAATTTGTTCCGAGTGCGTAACGAAAAGAGCGTGAGGAATATCGAAATAGATTCGATTCCTGAACATCCGAAGAAGACTCCACTACTAGAGAGCAAGTAGGGGAAAGTTACAAATTAAATTAGCTTTTATCTTTAATTCCCGAATCAAAATGGGCAGTTCGAAAGAATTGCTCATTTTTTTATTTCGATTAGATTTAGTAACTTTTTCTTAATAATCTCCGAGTAAATTAACAAAGTATAAAGATTTTAGGAATGCTATATGCAAGCGAGTTTGTTTAGAAAATCAGCTGTTTTAATAGAACAGAATCCGCAACAAGGAATGCTGTACGAAGATGTACTCAATGCAAATGGTTTTGATGTGTATGTCGCTAAATCGGCAATGGACGGTTTACTCAAAATAAAAGAGAAAAAGCAGGATTTAACTATTATTAATACAGAGATTGCTGAAGAATCGTATATGAAAAAATTTATAGAAAGAATTAGGGCAGAAAAGGATTCTGCTGAAATGCCGATAGTCGGATTATCAATTTATAATGCAGAAAATAAAAAAAATGTTGCGCAAGCTTTGGACGCCTTC
>JAILGW010000049.1 GCA_024696365.1 Alphaproteobacteria bacterium
AGCAATTGAGTATGCGCTTATTGCTAGCTTGATTGCCGTTGTTGCTATTTCGGGAATGAAGCTCATTGGAACACAGATTTCTGCCAAACTTAACGCTATCGGTCAGAACCTAGCGGGTGCTGGTTCTGGTACTGCCGGTTAACCATTTAGGTATAAATCATTAAGTGTGGCGCTTTCCATCTTAGAGCGCTCAAAAATATTCGCTCTGAACCTGTTTGAAGTGTACCTTTAGTGGTATGCTTCAAGCAGGTAAGAGTTTTTAGAGGGTGTTGTGTTTCAGAAATGTAGAGTTTACTCAAAGAGAGATTTTATCGGATTAAGAAAAGCCGGGAAGTTGGCAGCTCATATTCTAGATTATATTTCTCCGTTTGTCCGCGCCGGTGTAAGTACGCTTGAGCTGGACGATCTTTGCAATGAAGAGATACAAAAACACGGCGCAATTTCTGCATGCATAGGATATAACGGCTATCCAAAAGCTACATGTATATCTCTAAATCACGTGGTTTGTCATGGAATACCCTCTGATAGAAAGCTAGTAAATGGTGATATTCTCAATATAGATGTAACAGTTATATTAGACGGATGGTACGGAGACACAAGTCGTATGTACTATGTCGGAAAACCGCCGAAAAAAGCTTTTGAACTTATAGATATCACTTACAACGCAATGATGCTCGGTATCGAGCTCGTTAAGCCCGGGGTATATCTTGGTGATATCGGGCATGCAATACAAAGTTACGTTGAAGGTCAGAAGTTTTCTGTCGTGAGAGATTACTGCGGTCATGGCATTGGTAAAGTTTTTCATGATGAGCCCGCGGTGCTTCATTTTGGAAAGGCTGGAACAGGGCATAAGCTTGAAGTCGGTAACGTTTTCACAATCGAACCAATGGTCAATGTCGGCGGGTATAAGACTAAACTTTTAGGCGACGGATGGACGGCAATAACAGCAGATCATTCGCTATCAGCTCAATTTGAGCACACCATTGGTGTAACTGAAGGCGGATACGAAATTTTTACCTTATCAGAAGAAGGATTTACAAAACCTCCGTATGAACTCAAAAGATAACAAATCTCTGGTTATTGGGCATAGGAAAAGACTGAAGGAAAAAATTTCTACCAGTTCGAAGAGCTTGAATGATTACGAGCTGTTAGAAGCGTTGCTTTTTTACGTTTTTCCCAGAAAAGACACAAAACGTACCGCAAAAGAGTTATTGTTTGCTTTTAAGTCGTTGAAAAATGTCATCTTCGCGGAAGATTCTGAAGTTAAAAAAATTGCAGGACTCGGCGAGTCAACTGCCACTCTTTTTACGCTGATGAAAGAGATTTTTTCAAGAATCTTGCAAAATGAAATTACGAATAACCCTGTAATATCGACAAGCAAACATGTGCAGAATTATTACAAAAGCATATTGGGAACTTTGAAAAAAGAACAATTGCGCGTCATGTTTTTGAATAGTAAGAACAAACTGATTCTCGAACAAATTATGCAAGAGGGAACTATTAATCAGACCGCAATTTATCCGAGAGAAATTATCCAAGTCGCACTAAACTGCGGAGCCAGCGCCCTAATTTTAGTACACAATCACCCGAGCGGAGATGTAACTCCCTCCAGAGAAGACATTCTTATAACAGAACGTATAAAAGAAATCTCAGAAAGACTTGATATACAGCTGTTGGACCACTTGATTATCGGCAAGAATCAAATAATTTCGTTAAAAGAAATCGGATTGATTTGAAATCACCTGCAGCAATAGCCTGAAAATATCTTTTCAACAGCGCGACGACACTATTTTAACTTTCACAAAATTTATATTTTGGCTTCACGCAGCTTATTTTTTTTGATACAGTAAACTCGTTGCCGGACTAGCTCAGCTGGTAGAGCGGCTGATTTGTAATCAGTAGGTCGATGGTTCGAGTCCGTCGTCCGGCACCAGCTCGAAATTTAGAGATTTTCCCATTTCTTCAAGTTAGTGATTTTTTGATGTTTTTGGATTTTCCCCCGCTATTTTACGTGAAGCTGGGTTTCGTGTGCTGATTAAATGGGACGTTTACCTATAAATGATATCATATCATGTTAACGAGCTAAAGAAGAGAAAAACTCAGTCGAGTTTAATACTGTGAATAAGCTCATCGGTATGTATAAATTCTGCGTTTAACAAATCAACTTGTTGAGTAAAATGTCTCGCGCACCTTCCCGTTTTTAATGCGTTAAATTTAGCTTGATGGTTAGGACGCTTTTTAGGAGTTAGTCCGCTGTGAAGTCTGGAAAGTACCTTGATAATGTCAAAAACGCGACGTTTATATTTGTATTTTCGCGAGGTCGGTATTTGTATTTTTGCGGGATTTATATTTGCATTTTCGCGGATATATTGTACTCTATAAAGAGCAATAGGGTTGATAAAAATGAGAGATTATAAAAGATGGTTCACAGATGTTTTGAAGCAGTCTTTGAAAGTGCGTAAGGTTGCCGTAATATCAGGCGCTAGACAGTGCGGAAAAACGACTCTCGCGAAGCACATGGTATCGGAAAAAGTAATCTATAAAACTCTCGATGATGTCACTTTGTTGAAAGCGGCACAGGACGATCCTCAATCATTCATTAAAACGACAGCGGACACGTTCATTATTGATGAAATTCAAAAAGCACCTGATTTGCTGCCCTCGATTAAGTTGGTGGTTGATCAAAACAATCGCCCAGGGCAATTTTTGCTGACGGGCTCGGCAGATATTCGAAAGTTGCCTCAAGTATAAGAAAGTCTCGCTGGAAGAATTAAAAACATCCATTTGCGAACGTTATCTTATGGTGAAATTTTAGGAAATCAGCCAAATTTTATGGAGAGACTTTTCAAGCATGATTTTCCGGATCAAATCAAGGGGTATGATAAGAGAAAAGTCATAGAAATCGCGTTTGCCGGAGGGTATCCGGAGCCGTTGGCTTTGCAATCGACTCGTTACAGAAAAAGTTGGTTTAATGATTACGTAGATACGTTGATATCCAAGGATTTAAGGGACATTAGCAACATCAAACGTGTTTCTGTGTTAAAAGAATTGGTAAAAATCCTGGCAGCGTGGTCCAGCAAGTTTCTTGATATTCCTGATTTGTGCGGGAAGTTGTCGATTTCTCGTCAAACATTCGATAGTTACTTAAACGCATTGGAGTCCTTGTATTTATTTGAGAGAGTTCCGAGCTGGAGCAAAACAGATTACGCGCGCGTTGGGAAAAAAGACAAATTGTTTATAGCAGACACGGGGCTTATGGCTTCTCTGCTCAACTGGAATCTGGAAGAAGTGCTATTGAATCCCGACAGAGCGGGAAAGCTCGTGGAAACATTGGTTTATCATGAGTTATCTATTCAAAGCGAAATGTACGACGCGAAGATTTATCACTACCGCGATAGAGAAAATCGGGAAGTTGATTTTGTTATTGAATCTGAAGATGAGCAAGTCGCCTGTATCGAAGTGAAAGCAGGTTCTGCAATTTCAAAATCTGATTTCAAACACCTTGAATGGTTTAGAAAGAACATAGTTAAAGATCGAGACGTAATTACGATTATTCTTTACCCGGGAGAAAACGCACTGTCGTTCGGAGACGGTTTGCTAGCTGTGCCTTTGGCGGCTTTGTGGGAGTGATAGTTTTATTAGAGATTACAAATCGGTAATTTTTTCCATTAATACTCCCCTTGGACATACTACCACGATAGGGTTTGTTTTTCGAAAAAATTACTGAAGGCCTTTTCCAATTCACAATTTAAACCAAGCTAATTTTATCTGTATTCCATAAGGGTTGTTGCAATGGATTTGCTTAAATTCTCCAATAAGTAGGAGTGCGCCCTTACTAAATCTGCATAGCTGTTTTTTAGAGGTATTGAATCGACAAATTTTTTATTTGCTAGCACCTGTCCTTTTCCCGTTTTTATTGTGTACCAGGCTTCTAAGGTGCCTCTATTTTGCCATAGCATATCCAATTTTACGATATCGACTAATATAATTCTTTCAAATGAATCATCTCCATGAGACATTTTTATCGGAGCATTTGGTAATAATGAACTCAAATTGCTAACTAAAGAACGGGTATAAAGAACGGCTAATGGCTCTACCCATCGATTATATTCTGAAATCGTTACTTCACCATTTTCTTTATGTTGACTGATTATCTGAGGTTTATCCATGAATTTTGGTATCTGAACTCGCAAAACACCGACAGAATTTTTATATGCTTCGGATATGATTAACTTTGATTCTGTTTTTAAGTTATAGAATTTCGCGGTCTGGCTACTTCCAGGTATACAAGCAGATAATAAAAAACATAACGCAATTGTTTTGATTTTTTTCATTTTATTATTCTCCTTTTCACTTTTTCCCTGCTATAAGAGATTCTGGATGACGTTCCAGATAATCGGTTAAGTTTTGCATTGATCTGGCTGCGTCAGAGATATCCTGCATAGTTTTGTTCATGTTGTTAAGAGTTTCTCCGCTTTTGACTGCAATTTGAGATAATGTTTTGTCTAAATTGGTTGCGCTGTTTGTTAAAGTCGGAAGCAAAACTGGTAATTCTTTTTCAAAAATACTCCAAACTTTTTCGATCCGATCAATCATTTCTTGAATTTTTAAATGATCCAGTCCTTTTGCTATGAGCCCTCCCTTAGATAAAACCGTAGGAATTTGCAGAAATTTTGTTTCTTCAGGGTTAATCAGTACCTCAGCATCAGGCAGCATTACCAATTCAATCATTAATTGTCCTGTAAGATAGCTTTG
>JAILGW010000079.1 GCA_024696365.1 Alphaproteobacteria bacterium
GGTTTTCCTAACGAGAACAGTGGTCGCAGAGCCGTCGAATGTGATTTATCCTGAGACTTTGGCGAAAATTGCAAAAGAAGAATTGGAGCCGTTAGGGGTTAAGGTCGAAATTCTGAAAAAGGACGAAATGAAAAAACTCGGCATGAATGCATTGTTGGGCGTGGCACAAGGTAGTGCGAACGATCCGCGTTTAGTTGTTCTTTCGTGGAATCACGGCAAAAAGGGAGATAAGCCTGTTGCGTTTATCGGTAAAGGCGTTACCTTCGACAGTGGCGGAATCAGCATAAAGCCAGACGATGGCATGAACGAAATGAGTTTCGATATGGCAGGTTCTGGTACGGTTCTTGGGGTGTTCAAGGCAATTGCGTTGAATAAATTGCCGGTGAATGCCGTTGGTGTTATGGCTCTGGTGGAAAATATGCCGTCGGGTACAGCACAGCGTCCTGGAGATATTGTGAAATCTATGTCGGGGCAGACAATTGAAATTCTGAGTACGGATGCGGAAGGTCGTTTGATTCTGGCGGATGCGCTTTGGTATGCGCAAGACAAGTTTAAACCAACTGCGATGATTGATTTGGCGACTTTGACGGGAGCGATTGTAGTCGCGCTCGGACATGAGTTTGCGGGTTTGTTCAGTAACAGCGATGAGTTAGCGGAAAAAATTACGCAATCTTCTGTAGAAACGGGTGAAAAAGTTTGGCGTATGCCTTTAACGAAGCATTTCGATGACGGAATTAACTCAGAGGTCGCGGATATGCGTAACTTGGGAAAACCGGGAGTGCGTGGCGGAAGTATTACGGCAGCTCAGTTTTTGCAACGTTTCGTGAATAAGACAACATGGGCTCATATCGATATCGCTGGTGTAGAATCGACGAATGATGATGACGTTTTCGTTTGCTCAAAGGGCGCAACAGGATTCGGAGTTCACCTGTTATATGATTTCTTAAATAAGAACTATTGCAAATAACGGAAAGTATCAGGCTGATGGAAGTAAGTTTTTATCAAATAGCAGACGACAATTTGGTTCCGTCAGTCGTGCGTTTGCTTGAAAAAATATATCTCGCAAAAAAGAGATGTATTTTTTTTAGTCCTTTGGAAGATCGCGTGAAATTGGTCGATAAAACTTTGTGGACGTTTTCAACTAATGCTTTTATACCTCATGGGGATAAAAGTTTAGGGTATGTCGATCAGCAGCCAATATATTTTACAGATGAATTTGAAAATCCAAATGATGCAACGGTAGTCGTTATGATGGATTCTTTCGATTACAAAAGTTTCAATTGTGATTGGGAGAGAGTGCTGTTTGCATTTGGTGAATCGGAATCTGATCAGGCAGTTGCTTTATATCATGACTTGAAAAAAAATCTGGAAAATGTAAACTACTGGAAACAATCTTCCAAAGGTTGGGAAAAGTTAATATAGAGGTTAAAATGGCTATTCAAAGAACTCTTTCGATTATTAAACCAGATGCGACCGAAAGAAATTTAACTGGAAGCATCAATGCAAGATTTGAGCAAGCCGGTCTCAGAATTATTGCGCAAAAAAGATTGCATTTAACGAGAGCACAAGCTGAAAAGTTTTATGAAGTTCATAAGGATAAGGCTTTTTACGATAGTTTGTGTGAGTACATGTCTTCAGGACCCGTAGTGGCACAGGTGTTGTGCGGAGAAGATGCAGTTGCTCAGAACAGAAAAATTATGGGGGCGACTAATCCAGCTAACGCTGAAATCGGTACGATTCGCAGAGATTTTGGACAGAGCATTGAACACAACGCAGTGCATGGTTCAGATAGCCCAGAGAATGCGCAGATTGAAATCAGTTTCTTCTTCAGCCAATTAGAAATTGTTGAATAAGAATACATGAAGTACTGTTTGTTTCTTTCAATATTTTTGATTTCTGCAGTGATGGCGGACAGCTCTTTCTGGGAAGTCGAGAACGTGGAAATAAAGCAGGAAGGACAGAATTCTGTTGTTGCAAAGCAGAGAGCGTTATCTAAATCGGCGAGCTCTGCCTTTTTGAAGCTATTTACTTCAGAAGAATTGAAAAAGTTTGCTGGCTACGCAAATAAGTTTTCGGATAAGCAGATACAAGATTGTGTCTACGATTATTCCATTGAAGAAGAAAAATCTTCCGACTCCTTTTATATTGGAGAGTTTTCGTACAGATTTTCTAAAAACAGGGTTGTAGCGCTCTTAAAGAAATTCGGTGCGAATATAAGTGCGCAAAAATCCTCGAAGGTTGTAAAAATAGCGATTTATAAAAAAGATTATTTAGATCACTCCAATTTGATTTCCAAGAGTGGCTCGAAGGTTCTGAGCTTTTCTTCAGAAAAAGTCATTTTAGAAATTAATGATATAAATAAGTTCAAAAAGTTTAATATTACGTATGTTCGGTTGTAGCGAGAAATTGATAAGGTTCATTCCAGATATTCTTTCGATTTTGCGTTTAGTACTAGCATTTTGTTTAATTCCGTTGATTTTAAAAGATTATGTGTTTTGTGCACTGTGCATTTTTTCGATTGCAGCTATTACTGATTTTTTAGATGGGTATATCGCAAGAAAATTTTCGGTAAGTTCGGAGTTCGGTGCAGCATTAGATCCATTGGCGGATAAAACATTAATGACAATTTCTTATATTTTGTTTGCTATCGTGAATTTTATCCCGATGTATGTAACATTTATTGTCGTTAGTAGAGATGTTCTAATATTGAGTGTCGTTGCGATATGTAGAGCGAAAGGTATTCATTTGAAAATGAAACCGCTAATGTCTAGCAAAATTAATACTACAATTCAGCTGGTGTTTTTAGTTCTTGTCCTTGCTTGTAAGTGCGCAGATTTAAATATACCATACTGTATTGAAGTCGGGGCAATCATTGTATCGGCTTCTACGATTTTTTCCGGAGCGGAGTATGTACAAAAATATTTCTGGATTACAGCCAAACTTTTTAAACGGTAAGCTTCTGTTCGCTATAAGTGGATTTCTTTTGTGCGGATTGTTCTTTTATTTGTTTTCTGGAATTTGTTTTCCGTTTGTCGTCGGTTTCGTCTTAGCATATTTGTGTGAGCCGCTCGCATCCGCCTGTGAAAGATATGTAAATCGTACATTGCTTAGTTTGGTTCTTGCGCTTTGTTCAATTTTTCTTTTTATCTTTATCGGATACAAAATACTACCTTATATCAAAGATTATATCGAACTGCTGTCTAACAATGCCCCAATTTATTACGAAAGATTTATGTCATTTTTGGATAAAAGTTTCGCGTCGATGAATATTACCGAATACAGACCTGAACTTGCAGATTTTAAAGTTGAAATCCAAAAATATTTCGATCAAAAGATATATATATTGGCTTCTGTGATAAAGGAAGTTGCGCTAAAAAGCAACTCAATTACTGGATTCTTTTCGTTCTTTGTGATTATGCCGATTTCTTTTTTCTATTTTTTGAAAGATTGGAATATGCTTGTAAATAATGTTTATAAGTGCATTCCGAATCGACAGAAAAGCACGGTTACTGAAGCATTTATGATTATCAGAAAAACATTTACTGATTTTTTCCATGGACAATTCTATGTCGTTGCGGTTTTGTCTTTGTATTACGCTTTTTTCTTAGGACTTATCGATATCAGTGAATGGATAAGTTTAGGAATTATTTCAGGGTTGTTTTCTTTTATTCCGTTTATAGGGGCTTTAATATCATTTGTTTTAGTTTTGTTTGTGAATGTGGCGATTTTGAATGCTCCAAAGATTTATTTTATTTTGGGCATTTATTTAATAGGACAATTTGTAGAAGGATATGTTCTGTCTCCGAAGTTTGTCGGTGAAAAAACGGGATTGCATCCATTGTGGATATTGTTTTCGTTTTTCGCGGGAATTCAGTTGCTCGGAATTCTGGGAGTATTAATTGCTATTCCATTGGCAGCTGTGATTCGTAACCTGATAAGATTTACCGTAAAAAAATTTAAAGCCACACAAGCTTATAAGCAATAAAATGCAGCAGGAAATTTTTAACTTTAAAAAAAACGAAAATCTTGAGTGGAGTGATTTCATCGAAGGAGATGAAAATCGGGAAGCGTTGATGTACTTAATGCAGTGGCCGCATTGGGGAAAAAATGTTTTAATTATTTTCGGAGAATCCGGCTGTGGAAAAACTCATCTTGCTGGATTGTGGGCACAATCTGCAAATGCTGTTTACGTTTTGAGGGATAGTCTAAATTATAATCCGCGAGACTTATTTAATACAGAAAGTAATTTCGTTATTGATGATTTCGATGAAGTCATTTCAGATGAAAAAAATTTTAGCTGGCTGTTTCATTTTTTTAACATCTTAAGTGAAAAGGATAAATACCTTCTCATTCTGAGTAAAAAACCTCCGATTTCCTGGAAAATATCTCTTGAAGATTTGCGTTCGAGGCTACTGTCATATCCGTCAGTTGGCATTGAAAATCCTCGAGATGATTTGCTGTTTAGTATTGCCAAAAAAATCTCTCGTGATTTGGGAATTTATATATCGGACGCAGCGTTGCTTTATCTTTTAAACGTAATAAATCGAGATGTGACAACTCTTGCAGAAACCCTCAAAGTATTGGATAAATTCTCTATGTCGTACAAAAAATCGATAACAGTTGCTTTTATAAAAAAATATTTACCTATGTAGTTATCAGATTCCCAAATTTTTGAGGTGTAACACGAATCTAAACGAGGTTTCTGGTTTTAGATCTCCGCTTTTATAATTGGTTCTTTCTAATACTACTTCTACGGATGTGCATTCGTTTTTATATTCAAATCCTACATTATATTTAACGAGTTTGAAGTCGGCATTATTAATTTTCGTATTCAAATCTTCGCATTTGTTTCCGAAAGTTATGCCATTCTTGAGTTTTAGTGCGTGTGTTGCTTGCCATCCGCAATCGAACATAATTCCTTTATATTTTTGAGTTTTTTGCTCTTCAGTTAAAGCTGATGGAAGCACTTTGAACGGATCATAAAAACACTGCCTTCCATTAAAACCAAAGATATCAGCAGAAAAACCTTTGTGTGTAAACTTTAGACCTGCTTCAAATTTCGTCCAGTCTTTATTTTTAGGAGAATAACTTCCATATGAAGATAAGGTTAATTCATCTGTTAGAAAAATATCTAGAGAAGAAACGACATTAGAGCGTTTGTATTTCAAACCTGAAGCCTCAGCCTTATCTTCGGAAACGGATGTTAGGTCATAGGATTGTCCGGTAATAAGTCGATAAATTTGTGATGCTCCATTATATCCAGCGATACGTGCTCCATAAAAAACTCGTTTTCCTGTATCTATGTTGTATGAAGACGTAGAGCGGTTTCCTTCAAACAAATTTATGTCATTTAAATCGTTGAACTGGTCTTCGAAAATATCAGAATATTTTCTGTTACTAGCAATAACTGCTCCGGCTATTGGAGTAAAAATTGTACTCATGGCTGAGTTGTAAAACAGAAGAGGCCATTCCCACATACACTTTATTTGTGAGGTTACATTAAATGAGGAATCGTATTCCGAATGTTGCTTTTCTGAGACGTTTAAGGCTCTGAGAGAAACTGTTCCTGCAATTTCCAATATATGCCCAAAAGGAAGCATTATTTTTTTATTCCAAGATGGAGATGATACAAATTTTCTCGCGGATCTGCCATGACAAAAATCCAAATTCATAAATACAGAATCTAAGCTAAACGTTCCATTTAAAAAATCGTGAGAATAATTTCGTTCAATGGTTGGTAATATCTTCGGCGCGGTTTCACAAGTTTCTCCTCGGAACATCGCTGTCTTTACAAGAGTATAATTATCTCCATCAAAACCTTCGAGTTTTATACTACTTTCTAAAGTCCTGTCGACTTTATCGAAAAATGCAAAACGCTTCAAATAAAAGTTATCCGATGCAAGTTTAATGTCAAAAGAGCTTCTCCAAATGTCGTTAATTTCATATTTTCCTGACGAAAAAATATGGCCTCTATAACCTGAAGATTTGATTTTATTAATGTTGATTTGAGCAGTTTCATCAGCTCCAATCTGTTTGTCGACAGATTTTGTCCCGGTTATACTGGCATCGATATTGAACTCACCGTTTGGAAATCTCAGGCCATAATATGCCCAAG
>JAILGW010000002.1 GCA_024696365.1 Alphaproteobacteria bacterium
CGTTTTAGAATATAAAAATATAGTATCATGCTTTCTTTTAAAAGCTTTTTGAGGTTCTCCTGTTCCTTGATAACTCCAAATAATCTCATTTACAAAATTCTTATCACCAAAGATTTTATCGAGAATCATAACTCTGATATAAGCGTTTGCATGCCAATCGCAGTGAAGATAAAAAGAACCCGTCGGTTTCAGCACTCGATATAATTCTGCAACTCTATCAGATAACCAATTGATATAGTGATTAATACCTCCAGACCAACAGTCATTAAACGATGCTATCTCTCCCTTGTCGCCCCAGATGATTGCATAATGCCGATTCGAGAAGAACGGTGGGTCAATATAGCACAAATCTATCGATTCGCTATCAATATCCTTAAGCACCTCTAGGTTATCGCCTAATATTAACTGATTCTTCATATTTTTTCTCTCTATCCTCAAGATAGCGTAGCATTCAAATATGAAAATAAAGTTAACTTTTAGAAAAATGCGAGTTTCTATTCCCCAATCATCTCTCGAAAATGCTCAGGTAATTCCGCGGTGATTTCTATATTTTCAATTTGCAGTTTATATGCGTGCAGAAATAATTTATTGTACTGCGGATTTTTGTTGTACTTCTTATCTCCGAGGATTGGCGCTTTCAATTCTTCCGCGCAATGCACACGCAACTGATGCTTTCTGCCTGTGTGCGGCTTTAGCTCGAGTAGGGTATTGTATCCGACAGTTTGAAGCGGTTTATAATCCGTGACAGCTTTCTGACCTGCTGTTGCAACATGCATTTTTTCATCTTTGCCTTTTTCCAGAAAGTCGGTAATTACACCGGCTTTTTTTATTTTTCCGTCGACTATCGCGAGGTACGTTTTTTGAATTTCGTTTTCACGAAACAGCTGTGTTAACTTGCGCGCCGCCTGCTGCCCCTTGGCTATCAATAACACGCCTGAAGTGTCTTTATCCAAGCGATGCACCAAATGGCAATCTGCGTTCGGATACGCTTTTATGAAGGTTTCCACGCACACAGTCAGTCCAGTGCCCAACTGCACAGCCAATCCCGCAGGCTTGTTTATCGCAAAGAAATCATCGTTTTCGAAAATTATCATGCTTTTCAGCTTTTCAAACAACTGCGGAGAATGTTCTCTGATATCTGGAGCTTTCTCTGAAATATTCGCGAAAATCTGAATTTTATCGCCGGCTTTAACTCTATCGGAAGCTGCAACTTTTTTGCCGTTGACTTTCACTTTATGTGTACGAAAAAGCTTTTGTATGAAAACGTAACCGGCGTCTGCGCAGATGTTTTTTACTATTCTGTCGGCTCGGACGCCGTCGTTTTCAGCTGTTACCGTATATTCCATCAAAGTGCGTCAACTATTTGCTGAACAGCGTCTTTTGTCGAGGCTGACAAGGAACCACCGCCCTGAGCAAATGATGCATTTCCGCCACCGTTACCGTTAAGAACCGCGACTGCTTTTTTCAGCAATTGTCCCGCGTTGTACTTCACTTGCAAATCTTTGCTGACGCTTACGATTATCGAAACTTTCTTGTTGTCTTTGTTCAGAATGACGTTAATGCCGGATGTGTATTGCTTCCTAATTGCGTCGTTTAGAGAACGCATTTCATCAACTGAGTAGTCACAAATTTCAGAAAGATACACGTTCACGCCGTTTTTCTGCGAAATCTGCAATTGAGATACCGCTGTTGAAATCTTCTGCGTCGCTATTTCCTGATTTTTCCGTTTCAATTCCGTAAGTAAATCTGAAATTTTCTGCGAAATATCCGTCGGTGCGCATTTTAACTTATCTGCGAGGGAATTGATAGCATGCTCCAGTTCTCCGAGTTTCTCCAGCACTTTCAAGCCCGTGATGGCCTCAATTCTTCTGATACCTGCGCCGATACTGACTTCGGACAGTATTTTGAATGCGCCGATTTGCCCCGTGGAGCGAACATGCGTGCCGCCACATAACTCAAATGATACTTTCTCATTGCCAACGCAAACTGTACGAACGACGTCGCCGTATTTCTCGCCGAACAGAGCAGTGGCTCCAGCTGCGATTGCGTCGCTTTTCGTCATCGGAATGCAATTTACAAGTAAGTCATCTGTTATCCACGTATTCACGATGTGCTCGACTTTTAACAAATCTTCCTCTGAAAGTGCCGAATTATTAGCAAAATCGAAACGCAAACGATTTTCATCAAGAGAAGAACCACGTTGCGCAACATGCTCACCGAGCACCTGTCTCAGCGCAGCTTGCAACAAATGCGTCGCCGTATGGTTTGCGCGAATCTTCTTGCGATTTTCAGAGTTTATTTGAAGATTAACGTTATCGTTCAGATTAAAATGCCCGGAAATCAGCTCTCCTTCGTGCGCGATAATGGTATCGCAGAATTTTTGCGTATCTGTTACCTTGAATACGCCGTGCTCGGTGGAAATAGTTCCTGTATCACCACATTGTCCGCCGCATTCGGCGTAGAACGGCGTTGTATCTGTAACGATATATGCTTTGCCGGATGACAACGAATTGACTTCTGCATCGTTTTGAATAATAGCCAGAATCTTTCCTGTGGATTGATCTTGATCATAGCCTACGAATTCAGACTGTTTCAATTTTTCTTTCAGCTGATGCCAAATGACGCTTTCTTTCTTTTCACCTGAACCAGCCCACTTTGCACGATTTTTCTGTTCTTGCAGCGCCTTTTCGAAGCCTTCCGTATCTACGGTTATGTTATCCGCCTTCAAAATATCTTGCGTTAAATCCAAAGGAAAACCGTAAGTATCGTACAACTTGAACGCCTTATCTCCGCTCAATACACCGTGGCTCGGAATATCTTTGACATCGTTTTGCAGAATTTTCAAACCTCTGTCCAACGTATCCAAGAATTTTTCTTCTTCCGTGTGAATAGTTGAAGCAATAAGCGATTTCCTCTTCTCTAACTCAGGATATGCCCCCTTCATAACGTCAACCAGCGTATCTGATAATTTGTAAAGGAACGGCTCTTTAATGCCGAGTAAATTACCATGCCGCATTGCGCGGCGCATAATACGACGCAAGACATATCCACGACCTTCGTTGCTCGGCAGAATCCCTTCGGCAATCAGGAACGAAACGGAGCGAATGTGGTCCGCAATAACCTTATACGACGGGAATATATCCTCGTGATTTGTCTTCGAAACGGACTTGATTTCCGAAATGATACTCTTGAACGTATCTGTTTGATAGTTATCGAGTACGCCCTGCATGACTCCCGCGATACGCTCTAATCCCATGCCTGTATCAATGGATTTTTTCTTCAGAGGAATGCGCTCTCCGTTTTGCAATTGCTCAAACTGCATGAAAACGACGTTCCAGATTTCCATAAAGCGGTCACCGTCTTCCTCTGGAGTGCCCGGCATTCCTCCAGGAACACTGTCACCATGATCGTAGAAAATTTCAGAACATGGACCGCACGGACCGGTATCCCCCATTGACCAGAAGTTATCGGAAGTCGCTATCGGAATAATCGTTATATCGCCAGCGACTTTCTTCCAAATTTGTTTGGCTTCTTC
>JAILGW010000011.1 GCA_024696365.1 Alphaproteobacteria bacterium
CAAAGCCAAGCAACAGCCCAAAACTAATTTTTTCATCATCGCATACCTCCCTCACTTAAGAATCCATATAACCTAAGTTTTATTATAATATCACAAATTCGAAAAATGTCAAATATTATAGGAATGTTTTCTCCTGTTCACTCCATAAAAGCGGAATTTTTCCTGTCAGAATCTGTTGAGTCGAGAACTTTTTCGGCATCCAGCCGTTCATGATCATCTTTTTGAGCTTTGGACTGAAATAATTAAATTGCAGAATACCACGGAGATACCGAGGCGATATTTTGTTCAATTCGCAGAACTCCTTTTGGCTGATTCGTGGATTCTCGAGAAGACGTTTTTGCAGGATAGAAGCCTTCGTCAGTAATTTTGAAAGCGGCGTGATTTGATAATCATTTTCAGGCTTTAAAACATTGGCTCTGCGACCTTTTCTCGTGTTGATTTTCAGCGGAATAAATACTTCAGGAGATAACAATTCCATTTTTCGCTCCTTAGATTAATCGCATAATCAGGCTATCAAAGCCCTCCAGATTGAGATCGATTTTGACTCCGTTCTTCTGCATCACGATTTTATTAATCAGCATGTGAATGATCTTGCGCTGCTCAGCCTGATACAAATATCCCCACACATCATTGAGATTTTTTATCGCCGTCATCAGGTCAGCTTTTGCAACATCATTGCGCCTCTCTGCCAAACGATTTATTCCCATTACAACTTCAGGCGATTTCAGAATGCGAACGATTTCTTCTACAATCCGCTTTTCTATGATTTCAGCAGGAATGGTATGCTGTGAAGCCTCGCAGGACTTGTACCTTAGATGATTGGAGCAGGTGTAATACCGGTACTGCAAACCACGTTTATTGGAACAGGTTTTACGCATCAGCACATTACAAGTTCCGCAATAAACAAGTCCTTTCAGAAATGACGGAGTCGTTGTTTTGTGTTCTTTTTGTCCCGGCTTTTCATGCTTTTTGAAAATTTCCTGCACCTGATTCCAAGTAGATTCTTCAATTATCGCTTCATGCTCACCGGGATAGACATTTTCTTTGTGAACGACACAGCCCTTATAGTATGGATTTCTGAGAATTCGCAAAATCGCCTTCGGTTCAAACTTTTTACCGGGAGTATTTTCGTTTCTTGGCCTTGTCCGATATCCTGCAGCGTTCAAAATTCCCGCAACCTCCAAATAGGATTCTGTCTGCAAAAACTTATCGTAAATAAACTTCACGATTTTTGCTTCTTTTTCATTGATAATGAGTTTTCGATCTTTGCAGGTGTACCCCAACGGAGGAACTCCCCCCATCCACATACCCTTTTTCAAAGACGCAGCAAACTTATCTCTTATACGTTCACTGGAAAGCTCTCTTTCATATTGAGCGAAACTCAACAAAATATTCAGCATCAATTTCCCTGATGACGTGGACGTATTAAACGACTGAGTCACCGAAACGAAACTGACATTGTACTTATCAAAGAGTTCTACAATCTTTGAAAAATCAAACAACGAACGAGATAATCGATCGATTTTGTAGACAACAACCATATCAATCAAACCTGCTTTGATATCTTCGAATAATTCTTTCAAGGCAGGACGATTCATATTTCCGCCGGAAAAACCACCGTCATCATAATGCTTCGAAACCAAACGCCAATTTTCGTGAATCTGACTTGCTACAAAGTTCTCCCCCGCTAAGCGTTGAGCATCAAGACTGTTAAACTCTTGTTCTAAACCGTCTTCACAGGATTTTCTCGTATAAACAGCGCATCTAATAAATTTCTTTTCCATTATTTTTTAATCCCAAAAAATGTTAAGCCATTCCACCTTGTGCCTGCGATTTTTGTTGCAATTGCAGAAAGTGAATTATAAATTTCGTTGTTATATGCAAAGCCGTCTTTTACAACCAAAACCTCGTGCATTTTTCCGTGATATTCCTTAGTGATTTTCGTACCAATCATCGGACTGAATTTCCGTGTTTTTTTCTTCTGATCTTTCGGTGTCTGAATCTTTTTGGCACAAGCCTTTATTTTATTTTCAGTTTCATCATCCACTCCACCGTAGGCCAACTCTTGGATCTTGTAAGCGAGCTTGGCAATCATGTGCTGACGACTTGAAACTTCAGGTGGATGATCAAAAAACTTGCCCCAAACGGTTTCTAATTCCGAACTTTTCATGTCCTGTAAAGCCATAACCTGTTTAATCACACTCAAATCTTCATTTACGTTTTCTAGCAGCACCTTTATTCTCCAATAAGTCAATTTCACGGGTGCTATTTCCCCTCTGAATAAAAGAAAAGTCAAGCTCTGAATTCGCTCTTTCCCTTCTTATTTGAGTTTCTTTCGCTTTCGTATATCGGATCACCGCTTCATAAATAATTTGTGCCAATTTTTCCGGTTTCGTGAGAATTTTTCCATTGTCTTTCATGACCGCACCTCACCCCAACAAAATTTTTCCTGAAATTACGTAGACTTTTTTATTCCCGTACGGAGTCCACTTTTGCTGATAGCAATCTCCACTATTACTTTTCATCAGAAATCCTTTTTCGATTAACAGAGCGATTACTGATTTTCGATTGAAGCCTTTGCAGATCTCATTCTGAAACACCGATGGCGACACGAAAAAAGTTACCGCATCTTTGTACACTGATTTGTAGCCTGCCATATTGCTGATTTTCTGATCGCTAAAGCCATCTAAATCGAAAAAACGACTGTGAGCATGCAGTTCAAAGAAAGATTTCACATGCTCTAAAATCTGACGGTCTTCGTCGTTACCAATGCCTCCTTTATCCTCAAGCCACGAATTGAAGCAAGCAATAGCAGCTTGATAAGCAGTGTCAGGCTTCCAGCAGATCACGCCGTATTTTATTGCCAGCTCTCCAGCGAACCCTACAAGCATAAAATGCTCAAAAGCACGCATGTCCTGACCTTCTGCATTCGCGGGTAAATATAGTGTTTTGAGTCTTTGAAATTCTTCTTGAAATTCATGTCTTACCTCCTCGGAGTATTTCAACAATTTCTCTATGAAAACTACCGAGGCAACACCGTAATATTTTGCTGCATTTCCTCTTAAATAGCCTGAAAATTCAGCTCCATCCTGAAATCCCATAAGATTTTCGAAAATGCCATTGCTTTCCTTCGATGGTTTGGCAGAAATATTAAGCAATCGTACCTTTTGCCCTGCCTTAGACGTCTTACTGTCTTCCGCCATGTGCGAATTTAAATCCACTTCACCACTGGAAAGAAAAATCAATCGCCAAGACAGTGTTTCACGAACATTGCAGTCTTTATCGAGTCTTTTCTTCCCCTGACCATTGGCTAGCATGTACGCAACTTCGCCGGCTTTTGACGGAGAGATTTCCGACAGTTCATCAAGAATCAGCAGAGAATCGTTACGCCTGAACGCAATAGTTTCCATCGCGTTGTCAGTTGCTTTCCACGTCACGACATACTTTGGATTTCCAAAAACCGACGCAGCGATGTTTAGGCATGTTGTTTTACCTGAAGAACTATTTCCTACAAAATGAAAGCCGAAGTTCGGTAAATCGCATAGATTCAGCAACGGACTTGCAAACGCAGCACTGATAGCAAAAATCAAACGCGAATTTCCGACACACCACCTCGCAACCAAATCATTCCACTCTTGCAAAGTTCCCGGTGTGCCGTAAGAATCGTCTTGAATTGCCGTGTCTAAAATGATTTCCTCTTTCGCTTCTCCGACAACGCAGTCAGGGCGAATGTAAACGTCTTTTACAAATCCCGTTCTTGTTGCAAGCATTATCTCTCGTTGAGGAATCGAACTGGAAATGTACTCCATCAATTTGCGTTTAGAAAGCAATGTTCCAGCCAAAATAAAGCCCTTTTTCAGTAAATTGATACGAATTTGCTCACCATCTTTTGTAAACATTGAAGACTTGATTACGAGTGTTTGCAGTTGATTTTTGTAATCTCGGAATTCGAGCAATCTAGAGACTTCATCATCACTTTTTGTGAAGGCTATTACCTTAATGTAATTTGAAACACGAATTAATTCTTGCGTTTTCTTATCAATACAAAACAGTCCGTCTTCAGACAAAGAAAATCCCGCAGGAAGCTCGGCGTCATTGTTTAGAGCCAATTTTTGCAATGCTTCATCTAGAACGGCTCTTACAGCATCAGTCCCTTCAAGAATCATAAGATCATTGAAATCGGTCGGATGAGTTGAAATGTCCTTAAATTGCGGAAATATCACCCCTGCACCAATGCTTTGCGCCGCTTCTTTGGCTTTTTCCATGCCGGTATTTACTTCTCCATAAGCGTCATTATCAGCGCAAATGATCAGTTTTAAATCAGAATATTTTTCCTTAACTGTCGATGCCACCGGCTTCAAATTTCCTGCATCAAACGCCACAATCACAGGCACTTCAGAGCATTCATAAATCGTTGCACCTGTAGCGTAACCTTCACAAATAAAGGCTTTTTCAGCATTTTCGAGAGAGCCGATTACAAAATAACAGCCCTTTTTCTTCCCACCGCTCAAAAAACGCTTATTCCCCTCTCTATCAATGAATTGCAGTGTCCAAATCTTGCCAAAATTATCGTAAAGAGGGATAACCAAGCAGCCTCTGTACTCCTTCAGGTTGAGTAGGTCAATTTTCTTTCGCTTTAGGTAGCTATTTTGGGCGACAAGTCGAGCACTTTCCCAGATAAGTCGTGCCTTGGTAGATAAATGCTCATACTTTTTTATTGATTTATGCTCGACCAACTCCATCGTTTTTGTTACTTCTTTTTGTATTCTTTTTAGATCTTCTCCCCTGAATTTTCTCTCAAATACGTGGTCGTTCACACCATTTACAAAGTCCCCGAAAACGTAACCTCCATTAAACTTCTTAAGCCAATAGCGATTATTACGCCCCCAGCGTACTATTCTAAACGTCTCTGTATCTTTATTCGGTGTGGGAATTCCAGCATTTTTTAGTGCTTCAATGAGTTTTAACACGTTAATTCTCCATAATAAATTCTTGATAAATTGATAAGCCA